>CAMTPD010000206.1 GCA_947074265.1 uncultured Porphyromonadaceae bacterium | reverse complement strand
TCTCCGGAGTGACTGGAGTTCAGACGTGTGCTCTTCCGATCTAGAATGATTATGAATTTCTTAATAATATAAAGACATTTGACAAGCTATTGTCAACAACCAATTCTCCTATGCCAGGTATTAATTTCAATACTTCGTTTATGGAAACAAATAAAGAAAATGAAGCTATAGAATTGTCTCATATTTTATTAAAAGATCTAAAGGATAAAACAAGTAATGTTATAAAAAATAAGAAGACTGCTAGCTCAGGATTGTTAATACCTGCGAAACCAATAGAAAAAAAGAATAGTGTGAAAGAGATTGCAGGAAAGACCATGAAAATGCCATTTAGTCCAAAAGGGAAAATAGAAGAGTTTTCCCAAACAAAAATGAAACCTATGACTAAAAAAAATATTGAATATAATTATAAAACTAATGATTTAGCTGATTTGTAGTTTTGCAGCTATTCAAGAACACAGAAACACACTGTTTGCTTTTCCCTTCCGCAGTACTTCCCTGAGCTCTGCTCCTGCTCTGAAATCCCGCAGGGTTAATCCCTTGTGAGCATGTTTCCATTCAGTTAGACAAGAGACTTGTCCTTTACAAAGCCATCAAGCTATTATGTCGCCTTTTTTTAGTTGAGATACCAATGCTGTGAGTTGCTCTTCGCTATCTAGCGTAAAGGACAAATGACAAAGACCTAGTGTTTCGCCACCGATACGGCGGTGAATGTCTTTTCGATAAATCAGTTCCAATGAAGCTCCGCTACCAAAACTGATTGTATAATATTCGCGCAGTGTAGCCGGTTCTTCTTGTTTTTCGGATGCAATTCCTCCGAAATAGTCTAGATAGAATGTTTTTAACCGTTCGAGGTTGTTGGTACGTATACCGATATGGTTTATATTCATGGCAGGTATGTTTTAATGTTTTATGGTAAAAGAATCTTGTGTTTCGGATGTAAAGAAAAAAACTAAATCGGTCTAAACAAAAAAAGAACGCCTAAAAAGACGTTCTTTTACACGAATAATCAAAATTTTCACGGAAATATCCGCACATGTAGTATATAAAAAAGCAAGTGTTCTTATTTTTCGCGATGAATGGTGTAAACTATTTTTCCGTCACCATTAATCATGTATAAATCGACAGCGTTATCGTTTAATGAAACCAACGAGTATCCGGCATCGCTGCTGCAAAACTGCGTTCCTTCCGTTTCTTTTACTTTACGAGCTAATGAGCCTGAAGAGTTCACCACATAATCGACATTGCTATCAGGCATACGGATATGCTGAAAATTGTGGATATGTCCACACAAGTACATATCTACCCCGTTTTTGTCTAATACCGGTTGAAGACGTTCTTGTAAATTAGTTCGTTCCGATTGACTTTTCTTTGTTTCTGCATATACAGGATGGTGTCCTAGCACGATCTTCCATTTTGCATCACTGTTTTTCAACGTTGAGTCGATCCATGTCAATTGCTTGTTCATATCTTGCTTCACTGCATCGGGATACTCATCGCTGCTTTTTCTATACTTATCGATAAGTGGTGTTGTATCTACAAATACAAGTAAAGCCTTTTCATTTTTACCGGCATCTACCACCATCGAGTAGTAACGATCTTGCATATTCCAACGACGACTTACGTCTGTGTAGTCTACAACAGCTTGCGTATTGCCTCTGTATTCATGGTTTCCGCATACGGCAAACCAGTCGATCATCAATTCCGGGTGAGCATAGATCTGTTCGTAGTTGGTCATCCATAGCGGATCATCTACACTCGACACACCCATAAAGTGATGTGTATCGCCTACAGCAGCTACAAACTCTACATCTACCTCTGCTGCCATCTCTCCCATTAGCTCTGCAATAGGCTTTTGTTGATAATAGCCATTGCGCCCAAGGTCATTCGCAACATAAAAATTAAATGCATCGTCAGATACAGCAGGTTTGTCGAATGTTACTACTTTCTCCGATACAGAAGTTGTAACAGCAGAAGATTCATTTCCTTGCACATGGGTACATGAAGTACCCACAAGTGTAAGGATTGCAAAAAGGATAAAACTTTTGTAAGAGTTAGATTTCATAGTGTTTTACGCATTATTTAGTTCCCAAAGCGCCGAAGTAATTTGCCGGAGCCGGAGAATAATAGATATTATTTTTCACAACACCTGCTAGTCCTTCAAGTGTAAGACCACTTTTAGCAAAGTGAGGATTGAAATTTGTTGTTGCACCTGTCAAAGCAGGAGAAGATGCTTGTAAGTGAAAGTCCCAACTGTTATTGTATTCTGCCGGAACATCTCCTGTATTCGAAGATACATTAATATTTACGTTTGATTGTTGTGTAAATGCTACAAACATCGGATTTTTATCACCTGCAGATGCACTCATCACATCGTTGGCACCGTTTATAATACCATCTTTTGCATTCGCTTGCATTTGAGCAACACCGGCATCTGTTGATGCAAAATAATAGTTTGGAGTGATTACCGACGCTTCATCACGTGGCTCTTCCGTACTTTCTTTCATTCCCCAACGGCAATCGTATACTAAGTTGTTGTACAATTCTGTAAGGATGTTTTTCTCAAGCCAGATGCTACCACCTTTTACTTTCGGACGTCTCCATCCTGTATTTACCATGGTATTGTTGTAGATGATTAGGTGAGATTGTAGGTTTACAAAACCACCATTCGACAACTTAAGACCGTTTGTATTGGCATCGTAAACAATATTACCTGCGATATCTGCCAAGCAGTCTGATTTGTAGTTGATAGCCTCTCCACCATCAAATCCGCATACAATGAAACGACTGTT
Source organism: uncultured Porphyromonadaceae bacterium (assembly GCA_947074265.1). Taxonomy (GTDB): domain Bacteria; phylum Bacteroidota; class Bacteroidia; order Bacteroidales; family CAMTPD01; genus UBA12018. The sequence goes on along the minus strand of CAMTPD010000206.1, from coordinate 1,728 downwards.
TTCTACGATCGATTTACCACCTGTGATGTAGATATGATCTTCGGCGTTGTTTCTGAATTCTGAGTTGCGAATGATAAACGTTCCATCAGGGTTACAGAAGTGGAAAGCAGGAACCCCTTCGCCCGTTTCCGTTTTGAAAAGCTTATGTTGAAATGACAATGAGTTTTCAGTCGTTTGCGCACCGCCAAACTCAATTACTGTGTTTTCTAGTAATACTTCTTTCGAATCGAATCCGCAGATGATACCACCCCAGTTGCGCGAGAAACGATCTTGCTTCGAAGATTCTTCTACTGTAAATACAACCGGTTTGTCTGTTGTACCCATACTATATAGATTGCCAAGTACAACAATCTCAGGCTTCACCTCATTGTTTGATGCTATAATGGTAGCTCCTTCTTCGATGTAAAGAGATTGATCTTGTTTCACCAAGAAGTGATCTTTAAGAATTATCGTTGTATCTTTTGTCCATACGATAGAACCTGCAGGGTATACAGACTCTACTTCATCTTCCGGTTGTTCCGGATCTACGACAGGACCCATTACATCTACATCATTACTACAAGCCGCAGCAGCAGCTAAAAGACCAATAAGGAAAAAACTTTTTGTTTTCATTTTATTATAAATAAGTTGTTTACACAAAAAAATAATTGAAATATGGAATTAATCATTAGAAACGATATCTGGCACCAAGCAACATACTCATACCATGAAAGTCTTCACGAATCAGCGTTTTCCCGCTATTAATATCTTGCTTGTCGAAATCGGCATTGTAGGCATTTACTGTTTTTATATACCTTCTCACCGGCATGTTGAGCAAGTTGCTGCCTTTGGCAAAAACGGAAACGTTTGATTTAAATTTTTTCTCCAATGACACATCTAACGAAAAAGATCCCTCTTCCCAATAATCCGAATCAAGGTAGTGTGATGCAATCACAATCTTTTCGCCCGAATAGGTTACCGCAATCTGCGCATCCCAATTGTTGCGCGTATCTTTGTACATAATGGCTACGTTTGCCACGTGAGGAGCTTGATTTACGAGCGGACGTGTTTGATCTACACTTCTACGCTCCAACTTGCCCGCCTCATCTCTACCATAGGTTACTTTAGGTGTTGTAATAGCAGAGTGTGTATAGGTATAGTTGGCCTTTACCCCAACGTTACGCATGAACTTGATTACATCAATCTCGAATCCGTAGTTGGTTGCGTTACCAAGATTGGCCGGGCCATAGCCAAACTGTCTGTTGTTTACCGTATAGTAAGCAAACTCTATCGGGTTTTGAATCTTCTTATAAAAAAGACCAACCATGATTTGCTCTGTAGCCGAAGGAAAATACTCCCAACGCAAGTCTACGTTATCAATCTTGGCACGTTTCAGGTCTTTGTTTCCAAACTCCATATAATCTTCGTTGATTATCGAATAAGGTACAATCTCGAAGAAGCCCGGACGATTGATCGATTTAAAATAAGAGGCTCTCAGATTCATTTTCTCTATAGGAGAATATTTCACACTGATGGAAGGAAGTAAATCCCAATAATTTTGTTCTCCGTACGGATCGTCTCCTGCTGCAGGAAACTCCATCGTATAGGATTGAAGTGTATGTTCGGCACGCACACCGGCAATAACTGTCCAGTTGTTTCCATTGAGTGATTCCATTAAATAAACAGCTCCAATCTTTTCGGAGATCGGAAGAGCACACGTCTGAACTCCAGTCACTCCGGAGAATATCG
>CAMTPD010000205.1 GCA_947074265.1 uncultured Porphyromonadaceae bacterium | reverse complement strand
CTTCCTGAGCAGATACCGTTCCGCATGATAGTGTAATAGCAAGCAATGCTATTGTCGACTTAAAACGTTTGTTCATAGAATTTTACTATTTGTCTTGATATAAAGTTAGTGTTACGATCGTAAAGATCCTCATTTTTATCAAGCGAACATTTGTTCTAAATCAAAAAAAGGCAAGAATTAAGTTTTTTATTTATTCGCTCTGATGCGGCTTAGCGTAGAGAGTGTAATACCTAAATACGATGCTATATCCCCAAGATTTGCGCGCATGCATACTTCGGGAAACTGTAATTTCATTTGCTCATATCGCTCTTTGGCCGATAAGGTAAGCAACTCTTTGTGGCTGCGGTGCAAACGTCTGTATTCATTCTGATGGATAATGCGTCCCCAATTCGACAATTCGATGTTGGTTTCCCAAAGATGCAGCAAACAACTCACCTCAATTTCGTAAGCCTCCACCTCTTCGATGGTTTCTACAAACTCCTCACTTGCTTTGTTGTAATACAATTCATCCATGCTGAATACAATACCTCTGCCGGCAAAAGAAGTAGTCACCTCTTTGCCGTCGACAAGCCAAAACGAACGAGTCAAACCTTTCTCGATAAAATAAGCAAACTTGGTGTACGTGCCTTCTTTGATCAATTGGTGTTTTTTGGGAAATAACCTACGTCTTGTTACCGAACGGAGTAGATCTGCCGTCTCTTCCGAAATCGGACAAATCTCTCGCATATCGTTTATTACTCTAGTCATCATAAGGAAGTGTGTTTTTTATTCAGCACCCTAAATATACACAAAAAACAAGTAAAGAGATCGATGTTTGCATTTTGCACCATCTTACATAGCAGCTTCGGAGTCGATTACCATAACACGATTCCAGAGGTGTTCGCAATTCTTGATAAACTCCTGATGTTGCGGATGCGGCTGATAAGCATCTTGATCGGCTTTGTTTTTGAAGCAGGCAATCATCGAATAAGTATAGGTATTTTCGATTACGTCACGATTGGTTGCGGCAGGCTTACCGATGTGCTTATCCACAATCAAATCAATTTCGAGAAGCTTTTTAAGTCCGGCTTCAAAATCGGCACAAGCCTGCGGATTATTCGGTTCTTTCAGCCAAAACAATACGTGATGAACAAACAAGTTATTCAAGGATTCCGAAGACTGCTTTTTTGTGTCGCAACTGGTCAATACCGCGCCACCGGCTAGCAAAGCCGCATTTTTAATCATACTTCTGCGTTTCATGGTTTTGTCTTTAAATTAACACCCTAAACATACAAAAAAGAATGATACAAACCTTTTAAGTTATTAACTATAGATAAAACTATATTTTCGCTCTTATTTTGTTCTTATTGTAGATATATCTATATTTGGATAAAAGAAAAAGATAAAGTTATGTACGATGAATTGTATGAAAAAACTGGAGATCAGATTATCCGCGAGATCGGAGTCCGGTTTAGTGAATATCGCAAACGAATGGGATATACACAAAAGGACATAGCTTTTAAGTCGGGCTTAAGTGTATTTACGATAAGCTCATTTGAAAACGGATCTTCTACCGGAATCACATTGGCATCACTGCTCAAGTTACTGCGTGCAATTGATTCACTAGACGAAATAGAGAAATTATTGCCCGAGCTTCCCGAAAGTCCGAGAGCATTGTATATGAAACAACATAAAAAGTAAGAGATGGAAACGAATGTTGTAAAAGTGAAGCTATGGGGAATGGATGTAGGTTATTTATCTTGGGATAAGAAAAATAGTGTCGCAATATTTGAATATGATCCTTCGTTCATAGAACGAAAATTAGATATTGCACCACTTACCATGTCTATAAACTCACCTCGTAGTCGTAAACACTTACCATGGAACGGTGATAAAGATAAATTGTATCAAGGACTTCCCACTATGATTGCCGATTCTCTACCTGATAAGTGGGGTGATTCATTGTTTGCTGTTTGGGTTAGAGACAACAACATATCAACAAAACATATCACACCCATAGATCACCTTGCATTTATAGGAAGTAGAGCAATGGGAGCATTGGAATATGAACCGGCTCAAGAGTTAGGTGATAACTCTACATTCGATGTAGATGTTCAGCGGTTATATGAGTTTGCCAAGCAAGTTTTGACTGAACGAAAAACAACAGTGATTGATGGCGATCAATCAATTCTATGGCAAGACCTGATAAAGATTAGTTCGTCTCCGGGAGGTAAACGACCCAAAGCAATCATAGCGTTGAATAAAGAAACCGGAGAAGTAATTTCGGGGCAGAGTTCTATTCCCGAAGGTTTCGTGCATTATATCTTAAAGTATGATGATGGATCAGATTATCCTTATGCGAAACTAGAATATGTGTATTATCGTATGGCTTTGGATGCAGGGATTAACATGATGCCCTCAGAGCTTCGGGTTTATGGTAATCTTACACACTTTCTAACCGAACGTTTTGATCGTATAGGAAATAAAAAAATACATATCCAAACGCTTGCCGCGATGTGGCCGGTGAGCGATAGTTATGAAGACATATTTACTGTTATCAGACATCTTAAGTTACCTTATGATGATAGCAAACAACAGTTTTTAAGAACGGTATTTAATGTAATAACCAGAAATGTCGATGACCACTCCAAGAATTTTGCTTTTTGTATGGATGAGCAAGGTTCATGGCGGTTATCACCGGCTTATGATCTGACTTATAGTGTAGATCTAGATGCTCCGGCATATATGAACAGACATACACTCTCAATCAATGGAAAGGTTGATAATATAATCAGAAGTGATTTAGAAAAGGTAGGAGCGACCAATGATATTCAAGACTACAATAGCCTAATTGACAAAGTTGCACTAGCTACCGATGCCTTCGAGAAATACTGCGCGGAATTAGATATTGATCGTAAACTTGTCGAAAGGATTAAGTCTGATTTTGTACAAATATAGTTTTACAAGTATAGCTTTACTTGTACTTTGCCAGCATGATTACGGCATTCGAATTCTCGTTGAGCGAGGCAGCGATGTCTTTCAACTTTCCGGATAATTCACCCTTTGCGAGTGCCTCGATCAATTTATCCGCCTCTAGTTTTTGGCAAAAGGCTATTTCTTGATTTGTCGTTTCCTGCATTGTAAAAAAGATTGGCTCTTTGGATATAAAGTCTTTATTATAGATCGAATATTCAAACCATTCATCCTTCATTCTGTCATAAGCCAAACTCTTTTTCAGAAATCCGTTTTTTTGCGAAGGATCAGCTTCCATGCTTAGGAGTTCCATGAAATAATATTGATCCGAGAATGCGGCAGGAAGAAGAAACTTAGCAGGCTTCATATCCTGAACAGAAGGGGTTCTGACGATAAAAGGCGTCAGATTCTGATCGGGCGATAATTTGAATATTGTGTCGGACGAATGCTCTACCAGCAGCCAACTATCAAGAAAAGGAACAATCGGAAAAGGGCGGGGAGCCTTACCCGCACTACCCGAGCGATTGGAGATACCCCATTCTATTTTATCGGTAAAATAGATTCGGAAGTCATTCGCGACACGACTGTCTTGCTTCGAAATAAGCATAAATCGTTGATTGTCTATTTGCTTACCTTTATGCTCTACCGGAGATTCCCGCGCAATAATATAGTCAGAATCAAAATTCATCGGATTGATCCATCTGGGCTCGCTTCTCCTAATTTGTTTCTTAAAGTTACCCTCCAAATCATAAACCAACACATCTTGCAATACATTATCGATGTATATTTCAGCATTGGTATCATCCAAAAATGCACTCAGGTTCACAATATACTCTCCGGGACCTTGTCCTTTGCGGTTAAATGTACGTATGCCTTTGCCGCTTCTGTCAAAGATGTAAATGTTTCCATCATTTACGGCATTCCTTACCAACAGGTGATCTTTTCCTACGGCTTGCACGATACCTTGGCAAAGAAATTCGTCGGTCGATTCCAACGGAACGTATTCCACATCCATAATATCTTGCAACATCAGGCTTTTGTGGGGATATTTCGCATTTACATCTACCGTGATACACGTATCCGTTTCAGTAACTAATTCGACAGATGCTATTGGATCTTCACTTACGGCTTCTACTTTTTTGTTCGAGTTACACCCGATAGCCGCAGTCGTAAGAATGATAATAAATAAGAGAAAACGAGTTCGATTATACATGGTAAAAGATTTTATAGATTGTTCAAATTACTTCTTTTTGTGGCAAAGAATGATGAGCTGATTGGTTCCATGAGTAAAGGTCGAGAATTGCTTTTCCAATGCCGGAGCCAACGTATAATTCCCATTTTTCAACTCCTCCTCCAAATCGTACCACTCAACAACATTCATATAATAGTCATCGGTAACCCATCGTGGCCATATCGAAGGCCCCCCGAGAATGTCATCTTTTATTTTTGAGTCTTGATCGCTCTTAGCAATAAAGCCGCTACCATCTTCTTTATTATACACGAGATACCTATAATTTTCATCATTACGTATATAATTATTACCGTCTATCGATCTAAACCTTTTAGCTAAGATATAGATAAATCTATCAT
>CAMTPD010000204.1 GCA_947074265.1 uncultured Porphyromonadaceae bacterium | reverse complement strand
AAGCTCAATACTCCGTATACGAATAATGCATGCATGTAAAATCGTGAACTAAAAACCGAGCTAAGCGAATCTGGAGAAAATTTGACCAAAGAACCGGACAGTATTTCTGCATTAACCAATACCAAAAAATACATCAAGAATGGCGAGAAATCGGAAAGGTAGCTAAAGAAAAACGAGAAGCTAATTAGTTGCGATTCAAAACCGGTTCTACCCTAATCAACAAAAAGCATCAAGAACACTTTGAAAGCTTGAAGAAAAAAGAGCAATCTAATCTTGAAGCCAAAACAGCAATCTGCGAAAAGATAGAAAGCATTGATTTATCCAAACTTACTACCTTCAAGGATTGGGAAGAAAAGAATAAAGAAGTATTAGACATGCAAGCTGATTGGCGTAAAATCGGATTTGCACCGAAAAAATATAACGTCAAAATCTTTGAACGCTTCCGTGCGGCTTGTGACCTATTCTTCGATAAGAAGAGTAAGTTTTACAAACACATGAAAGAAGAAATGGATCACAATTTGCAAAAGAAGCGTGATCTATGTGAGCGTGCCGAAGCCTTGAAAGACAGCACAGATTGGAAAGAGACTACTGATAAGTTTATTGCTTTACAAAAAGAATGGAAAACAGTAGGTTCTGTTGCTCGCAAACACTCTGATTCTGTATGGAAACGTTTCATTTCAGCGTGTGGTTATTTCTTTGAACAAAGTAATAAACACTCTTCGAGTCATAAGTCTCATGAAGTTGAAAATCTTGAAGCTAAGAAAGCCATTATTGTAAAAATCAAAGATATTGGTACAGAAACAGACCCAACGGTTGCCATAGCAACAATTCGCTCTTACATGGATGAGTGGAACAAAATAGGGCATGTTCCTTTCAAAGAAAAGGACAAAACGTACAAAGAATATCATGAAGCACTAGACAAACAATTTGATCACTTCAAAGTAGATCAAAGCGAACGTAGACTAGAAAGCTTCAAATCTACAATTACCGACATTGCAGAGCACGATAAGAACAAAAACAAATTGTACAATGAACGTGAGAAGCTTATGCGTCAGTTCGATCGTATGAAAAACGAAGTTCATACGTACGAAAATAATATCGGGTTCCTTTCTGTATCCTCTAAAGGAGGCGGTGGATTGTTGAAAGATATGAATAGAAAAATAGAAAAGTTGAAAGTAGAGATGGACTTAATCATTAAGAAGATCGAAGCAATCGACGAAAATTTGTAGTCATAAAAGCAACGGGCCGAATCAAGCATATGCTAGATTCGGCCCATTTTTATTTTGTCGCCTCAATCAATAAAGTCTATTGACAAAGCGGAGTTACCTATTCTTGATAAGATTCATAAACTCCTCACGCGTTTTTGCCTGATTAAATACACCTGTAAAGTCAGACGTTGTTGTGACTGAGTTTTGTTTCTCAACACCTCTCATTTGCATACACATATGCTGAGCCTCGATTACAACCATCACACCTAGCGGGTCAAGCGTATCTTGAATACATTGCTTGATTTGCGTAGTAAGACGTTCTTGAATTTGCAATCTACGAGCAAATACATCCACCACACGTGGCAATTTACTCAACCCTGTAATATGCTTGTTTGGAATATAAGCGATATGAGCCTTCCCAAAGAACGGAAGCATATGATGCTCACACAATGAGAAGAAGTCGATATCTTTCACGATAACCATCTGCTTGTAGTCTTCATTAAACATTGCAGCAGACAGAATCTTATTAGGATCCTCATTGTATCCTTTCGTCAAATATTGCATTGCTTTAGCAACACGTTCGGGAGTCTTTAAAAGGCCCTCGCGATGTGGATCTTCGCCTAGCAAAGACAAAATACCACGATAATGATCTGCTAAAGCAGTTCTGGCGTCCAATGTACTTTGATCAACATTCTTCATATTACAGCTTTAATTATATAACGGTATTTTTACCTCTTCTTTAACAATAAACATCTCTTTTCCGAAGGAAGGGAATACTTTCATCAGCTCTCTTTGGAAATGATATGCCTCTTCGTATGAGCGGAAGTCGCCAACGCGAAGTCGCCAAGTAGGAGCATTAAATGTTACGTAACAAGCGATATGTGGAAATGCCATTTCGATCATTTTCTTTTTTGCGTATGCTTCATCCTTCGATACTCGCTGATTATTACCGGAAAAAGCCTGCACTCTATACCCTTGAATGGTAAGCATCGTGCTATCGCCTCCCATCTCGGAGCTATACATTGGCATACGTCGGCCAACCAAAGCAGCGATTGAAGGATCCTGAATAATCGTTACCACTCCCTCACCCATGCGATAATTTTGCAATTCGATAAGGATAGATTCACTTTGAGCATGCGCAGAATAAGTCATACACATACCAAATACAGTCAATAAAGAGAGAATATATTTATTTATTAACCTCATATTTGCTTTATCTGAAAATGAGGGATGTCTCAAGAGACATCCCTTTCATTTTATACTGATTAATTGAATGCTTCGATGATTGGCATAAATTTGTCAACACCAAGAGAAGCGCCACCGATAAGACCACCGTCAACGTCTTCTTTTGAGAACAATTCTTGTGCGTTTGATCCGTTACAGCTACCTCCGTAAAGGATAGAAGTATTGTCAGCAACTTCTTTACCGAACTTGTCAGCAAGAGTTTGACGGATGAAAGCGTGAATTTCTTGAGCTTGATCTGAAGAAGCAGTTTTACCTGTACCGATAGCCCATACTGGTTCGTAAGCCAATACGATTTTACCGAATTCTTCAGCAGAAAGGTTGAACAAAGACTCTTCGATTTGAGTTTTTACAACTTCGAAGTGTTTGCCAGCTTCTCTTTCTTCAAGAACTTCACCAATACAGAAGATTGGAGTAAGACCGTTTGCTAGAGCCAACAATACTTTCTCTTTCAAGATTTCGTTTGTTTCGCCATAGTAAGCACGTCTTTCAGAGTGACCAAGGATTACATATTTAGCACCAGTTGAAGCAACCATTGCAGCTGAAACTTCACCTGTGTAAGCACCTGATACTTTATCTGCACAGTTTTGAGCAGAAACACCGATTACACTACCAGCAACTGCGTTTACAACGCTAGCTACGTGCGTGAATGGAGTACCTACAACTACATCACAGTTGATTGTTTTACCAGCCAAAGCTTCTTTCAACTCTGTAGCCAAAGCTACACCTTCTTGCAGGGTAGTGTTCATTTTCCAGTTTCCTGCTACGATATTTTTTCTCATGTCAATAAAAAATTTATATAGATGAAATTAAGAAACTATTTTATTGTTTTTCCTTCTATTTCGGAAGTAGTCGTATATGTAAACGAACAACAAAGGTAGGGTAAAACACAATACATTGTATAGAAGGAAGCGGTTATAATCGCGGATATTAGCACCATTTAAGTAGTTCTGGTCTAGATTAGCATCGAAAAACGTTTCGTCAGGAAACGTTTTAAACGACCACATATCCATGATAGTACCGTTTTTAAGCAACACAAGTCCCGGATTAGATCGTACTATAGTCTTAAGCGTAATCTCATCCGTTGTACAAATCGGATACTCAGCCCCTGTATAATCAATCCATTGCTGAATCTCTTCGGGAGTAGAAGCAGTTAACGCATAATAATTATAACCGTGCTCAGCGGCAAAGTCATAGATGGTATTCAAGCGTTCTACGTTTTCGTCTGTTGCTTTCGCAAACTTAGGAGAAATAACCAAGAAGGTATATCCCGGATCGGTCAATACATCTTGTGTAATATCTATACCATCCGAAGTCACAATCGTAAAATCATGAATCGGCGGTTCGTAACCTTTCTTTACCAACACATTGTTTGCACTTACAAATACCCAAGTAGAATCATCTTCCGGATAGTTATCTAGTGTAAACTCTTTTTGCACGCCATCTTTCTCGTAAATAAATGTCGTTGCGTATTCATCCGAAGGCATCCCCTCGGGCACCACCATCAATTCGGGAATAGTTGCGCCTGCTTTATAAGGCCTGAAATCTAAGCCCGGCAAATAGAAGTAACTCCAACAAGCCACGCCGATTGCAAACAAATAGGAGAAAACAACAACAAACCATTGTACTTTCGTCGTGTACACCTGCTTCATCAACGCTCTAAACTTGAACGTCGTTATAGCAGCAGCCAGAAGAACAATGTTTTTGAAGAACGTTTCCCAGTTGGTTATCTTAAGCGCATCACCAAAACATCCGCAATCGGAAACCGGATTAGCAATGGCCAAGTAAAGTGTCAATGGTGTCATTACACACATAAACACCAGAATAAAAAGAGTCGTAAAAAAGCGATAAACGCCAAATAAGATGCACGCCCCCAAAGCAAACTCGATGGAAGCCAATGCTATTGAACCAACAAGCTCGAAGAAATCGGGCACATTGATGCCAAATGCAACAAAATAATCGTGTAACTTATAGGCTCCGCCCAATGGATCTACGGCTTTCACAAAACCGGAAAAGAGGAATGTGACAGCCAGCAAAATGCGACAGATCGGAAGAGCACACGTCTGAACTCCAGTCACTCCGGAGAAACTCGTAT
>CAMTPD010000203.1 GCA_947074265.1 uncultured Porphyromonadaceae bacterium | reverse complement strand
TTTAACAAAAAAGACTTCCGGCTTTCTTTTTACTCTGTATAAACCCCTATACTACCATCTTCAGAAATTGTTTCGACTGTAATTTTCAATTGTTTGCAACTACTATTATTAAAAAAGGATACCTCTGCGATTCCATTTTCATCCGGAATCAACTCCGGATTCCAATATAGCGTTCGGCGATAATCACCTTCTTTCGGCAAAATAGTATAATTCGGTTGATAAAACTCCTTCACTTGACTATACCCTTCAAGCCATGTTTTACGCACGCCTTTTCCACCTTTTACAGGAATCTCACCATCCGGAAATGTTTCGACAAATATGGCACAAGTAGGTAAAATCGTACTTGAAAATGATTTATTATCTACGTATCTACTTATCACTCGTTGATCTTTTGATATATAAATTGATTTTACAGCAAACACGTTTGTCCAAAGAATATCTTTATACAGCTCATCCAGGTTTTGATAATATTCATAATTAATTACAAACATAGGTTCCATGCTTTTGTAAAGTAATTTCTTGTTTGCTTCAGTAAATATTGTCGTTGGATCTGACGCTTCCCTGTATGCAATGAAATTAGGATCAATGCTGGCAAGCAAATCATGAATATCATTTAGGAAATAAATCTCTTTATCTCTAAGATCATCAATCTCAGCTTGGATATCATAGTATTTTATTGAACTGGCTCTTGCTTCATAAATTTCTTGAGCCTTATCTCTTTTATTTGCCTTTATATCTACTTCTTTCAAACGGTGTATCTTCTCATCAATACCTTTCTTTCGCAACGAATCTTCATACCTTTCCATAAAAGCGTCATACGATTCATCTACAAAAACAGAATCAGTAAGATCTTCAAGCTGTACATATCTATTATTTCTATTTTCGGTAATCATTACTTGCATATCTGACAAAGCGTATTTTTGGGGTTCCAAATCCATTATCCGATCCAACACGATGCGATGATCTTTCTTTTTCCCTTTCTCCATAACAGACAAAATCATATTTCTTTTTCCGTCTACATCCGTTACAAAGCTAAATTGCCCCAAGCTATCACTTATAAAAGTATCATATATACTAGAATTTGGAATCGAATCTTCATAACCTACCTGACATAGTAAAGCTGATACTTGTACATTTGCTTTAGGTTTCCCTTTGATATAAGAAACCACTTTACCATGGACTTCTACGCCTTGCTCCGGCATGTACTTTATATCTTCAGGATTTGTTTTCGTCCATTTATCCCAACTATAACGCCTCCAGCCTTGCACCATTATTAACTGATCCAATGTTCGCAACTTAGAGTCATCGATCGAATCAAAATAATAAAACGGATTGCGAACATATCCTTTCACATCCGACATCAACAATAAATCTGATAGAATAGAATTTCGACTCATTACTTCATCGTTTCCATCGCGTACAGAAATAGAAATAGGAGCCCGTGTTGGTTTTCCAAATTGATCCTTTAAGTCCACTTTCAATTGGATTGATTCATAAGGAGAATATACACTCTTCTGTTGAGTAACATCAATAGCCAACATCTCTTGTTTATGATTAAAGATCAATCGATCTGCTATAATATCTCCATCCGTATTAAACAGTACAATTTGAGAAACACCATCAGACAACCGATCTCTTCCTACTTTAAATTTCAAAGGTTGATTATCCTCCATAGGAACAACAAATGAATTTATCGATCTACCTTGGCTTAACACACTTAAGCCTAGTACTGAAGCTGGGGTTCTGAAATTCTTCTGCACCTCAATTAAGATACTATCTGAATCAGATAAATTATCAACATGCAATACAAACCCTGTATTCTGTACTTTTGGTAAATCAAATTCATATGTTTTATTTTCATACTCAACAATGGCTTTCTTTTGCCTTAAATCAGCTAAATACTCAAAAACACCTCTTCCTTCATGCTCTGTAGAAAAATCTACAAGTTTTTCTCCGTTTGCGTCTCTAATATATCCCTTCAACTCAATTGGATTACCCAAAGCATCCGTAGCTTCAAAAGCAACTTGAGATATTAATCCTTCGACCAAATATCCCCCTTCCGGATAAAACTTTAAGTTTACAGCTTTCGCCTTCTTTTCCATTTTTCGATTGTGTGGATATATCTTTCGAGCATTCTTCATTATCTTTTTCTCTGTGTAACTACCCAATACTGTAGGCTGATCAAACACCGGAATAATACGTGAATAAATAAGATCATTTCCCCAATTAAGCATGTATTTTGTATAAGCTCTTACTTCGTAAAATCCAGAATAAAAAGGTAAGTGATCAAGTTTAAAACTGCCTTTACTTCTACCATTCTCAATAGGTAAAACTAACTTCGAAACCACATCTCCACCAGGATTAAGGAGTTCAACGTACAGTGTCTTACTCAAATCAGCCGGAATATTAGTTGCCGCATTCACTACATAAGATTGAAAGCAAATCATATCATCTTGATAATAACTTGTATTATCTAGATGAAGGTATACTTTCTCTTGAGGTAGCATATTCCCAAATTCCTCATACGCAAAAGCATACTTACTCAATACATTTATTATGCTATCAGACACATGTGTTTGGGCAAAACTATTTAATGAGCTCATCAAAAAGCATAAAAGCCCCATGATTCTATTTAATTGTTTCTTCATAATAGGAGTAATTTATAGTATTTAGATTCAAATCAACCACCAATACATTGCACAACAATACCCTGTACTACAATATAATACAGATACACATCTCATTTTGTTCTAATAAAATGAGATCTATACAAGGATTATTAGTTGTCTTATTCATTTTTAATAAATAGCTTTGGACAAAACAATTAACACCTCGAATGGACCCAAAATCATATTACCAATCACAACGCAATGCATTTGCAGCAACATTGACCAAGCTTACAACACTACGTAATAGAATCACATTCATTAAAGTTATAGATTTCATCCTTGTCCTCACTTGTATTTATCAATACATGCGACAAGATCAGTTCGCATATCTTATAGGCATGATTATTTTAGTTATTGCTTTTATTTTATTGCACAGATACGAATCGAAATTAATTGCACAAGCCGAACTTACAGCAACACGTATCAAGTGTTATGATGCCGAAATAGATTATCTCAACAATAACCTTTCACTCTTTGATAAAGGCAGTGAATACATTGACGCAAAACATCCATATGCTGTCGACCTCGATATATTTGGCAACAACTCCTTATTTCAGGAAATAAACCGTTCGGTTACGGCAGGAGGTAGAAATCTTTTAGCAGAAGTATTAACCACTCCAATCACCAACACCTCCGAAATTATTGAGCGACAGAAAGCAGCCCAAGAACTCAGCGAAACAATCGATTGGATTGAAGAGTTTAGAGCTACCGGCATCTCCTTTCGAACCAATAAAACCATCTCTGATCCGGATCCGGAATGGGATTTAGCTAAAAGCATACACTTTTCTAGTCTTGCAAAAAGCTTAATCTATACTTCTAATATCCTATTCTTTGCATTGCTTATCGCATCATTGTTTTATCCTCGCTTGTTCTCAGTTACAGCGATATATTATACGATGCAATTGTTTATCACTCTCTCCTTCTCAAAACGTATCGAGCTCATTCAAAACAGACTTACCCGTTTTGTCGGAGCCAACATCAACTTCTATCGTTTAGTTCAAATGATACAAAAAAAGAAGTTCGACGCCAATAAACTAAAGCAAATCTATACGCTACTTTTCGAAAAAGAAAATGCACTACTAGCCTTTAAAGAGATCAAAAGCATCATGGACAAATTCGACAACCGAGGCAATGTGATTGTCCTTTTCGGATTGAATGGCTTATACATGCGCGATTTGCACATTATGCTACAACTGCAAAAGTTAGAAACCAAACAGCTGCAACAGATTCCTACATGGGTAAAAGCCGTAAACGAACTCGACGCGCTTATCTCTATGGCAATCTATCGATTCAACCATCCACAATATTGTACGCCAGTCATTGACACAACCCACATTGTATCTGCACATCAAATGACCCATCCTTTATTAAAAGGTGAGCGTATCGTAACTAATGACTTTACTCTACAGCACCTCCACGAGTATTTTGTTGTAACCGGAGCCAACATGGCCGGTAAAAGTACCTTTCTACGCTCAGTCGGAGTCAATATGGTATTAGCGTTGACAGGCAATGTAGTATGCGCAACATCGTTTCATTTTACTCCTATTGAGCTTTTCACCAGCATGCGAACTACCGACAACTTAGCGGGAGGTATATCTTATTTCCACGCCGAACTGCTTCGATTGAAAAAGCTTGTTGATGCCGCCTCAACCGGCAACCCGCTGTTTATCATTCTGGATGAAATGCTCAAAGGCACCAATTCTACAGACAAACTAAACGGTTCTTTCCGCTTTCTTGAGAAAATACGTACACTTCCGATTTGCGGCCTTATCGCAACACACGATCTAGCATTGGGAGAATTAAGCTCGAAGTATCCGACAGAGTTTCACGACATCTGCTTTGAGATAGAACACAACAACGAAGCCATCGCTTACGACTAGAAATTAAAG
>CAMTPD010000202.1 GCA_947074265.1 uncultured Porphyromonadaceae bacterium | reverse complement strand
ACAAATTTATATTAGAAATCTTCCTGAGATAAGTATTTTGACTATAGAATGGAAAGTCTATTGAGCAGTTTTTGATATATTTTGTGCTAAAATACATGTCCCGAATAGAGAAAAATTGCATCTGTTGTCTTGAAAATAAGCCGATTTTGTGTTTTGTGGTTAAAATTATTTGTTAGAATAGAAATGTTTGTATAATTTTGCTACCACTGAAATGTGATTAATGTTTTGGTAATGCTTTCGGAAAAGAAGTAAAAGTTTTGATTCTTTTTACCGACATGTATTGAACAACTTTGGTGTAATATGGTTTCTATGTAAACAGATTTGCGAACAAATCAAAAAGTCTGTATGTTATTCAAATGATTCAAGTTGGAATTCGTTGAAAACATTTTTCAAACTAATGTTGTTTTGATATAGAAAGTGTTATTAAGTTATACACATCAGTTTATAGAGAGTAAGTGATGTTAAATATGAATTTATTTTAAATTTTAAGTCTTTATGAGAGCAAAAACTTTAATGTTCAGTATGCTAGCGGCTGCTACTTTGTCAGAAACTGCTCAAGAGTATCAACCAATGGTTGGTTATAGGACGGAGAGCGGCGCTAAAACTAATTACAAAAAAAATGCTGCAAAAGATAACTGGTTTATCTCTGTAGCAGGTGGCGCTAGTATTCTTTTCAATGAAGGTTCACAGAGAGCTGATTTCGGTGAGCGTTTGAACTTTATCCCATCTGTATCTTTTGGTAAATGGTTCAATCCTTACACAGGATTCCGTGCTCAAATCAATGGTGGTTCATTACATGGTTACATGATGACAAATCCTACAACAGGAGCTTTGCGTCAAATGAACAACAAATTTATTGGTGGTCACGTAGATTTGATGTGGGATGTTACTAACTACTTCGGTAACTACAACGAAAACCGTTTGTTCAGATTTATCCCATGGGTGGGTGTTGGTTACATGCACCGTTTCGAAAACCAAGGCTACAAAGCATCTAACGTTCCTACAATGAATGCAGGTATCTTGACAGCGTTCCGCGTAAGCAAACGTGTTGACATTAACGTTGAAGCTCAAGCAGCAGCATTCCCATCATATTTTGATGAGATCCCTGGTGGAACTAAAAACTTTAGCGGTATGGCATCTTTGTCAGCTGGTTTGACTTTCAAACTAGGTAAAACTGACTTCGAAGTTATCGAGCCTATGGATTATGCTTTGTTGAACGACTTGAATGGTCAAATCAACAGACTTCGTTCAGAAAACGAAGAATTGAGCAAGAGACCAGTTTCTTGTCCTGAGTGTGAAGAAGCAATCGTTAACGAAGAAGTTATCATCGCTAGCAATGTTGTTTACTTCCGTCTAAACAGCGCTAAGATTGACAAAAATCAACAAATCAACGTATTCAATACAGCTGATTTCATCAAGAATAACAATGCAACAGTTAAAGTTGTAGGTTATGCTTCTAAAGAATCAGGTTCTGCAGAATACAACATGCAACTTTCTGAAAAACGTGCGAAAGCAGTTGCGAAAGAACTTATGGAAAAATATGGTATTCCATCAAGCCAAATCGTAGTAGAATGGAAAGGTGCTGAAGTTCAACCTTATGCAAACGAAAACGCATGGAACCGTGTGGTAATCATGCAAGCTGAATAAGCATTTATTTTACTAGACTAAGTTTAAGTATATGAGAGGTCTTCTGCAAAGAAGACCTCTTTTTTTATATCTATTGCACAGATTAGTTCTATTTGTGTATATAATTTCCTATATTTGCACACATGGGAAGAATATTATCAATTGATTATGGGCGTAAGCGTACCGGACTTGCAGTGACCGATACACTTCAAATGATTGCCAATGGTCTTACCACATTACCAAGCTGTGATGTTGTAAAGTATTTGCAAGAATACATAAAGAAAGAACCCGTCGACTTGTTTGTAGTCGGCATGCCTAAGCAAATGAACAACGAGTTTTCGGAAAACATGAAATACGTTGAAGCATTTGTAAAACACTTATCACGCACCATCCCAACAATCCCCGTAGAATATGTCGACGAACGCTTTACATCCGTAATGGCTCATCAAACGATGCTCGATGGTGGATTAAGTAAAAAACAACGTCAAAATAAAGCATTGGTAGACGAAATCAGTGCAGTCATAATTTTGCAGTCATATCTTGAGAGCAAAAGAATGAGAGGTTTTTAACTAGCGAATAATAATAAAATTTTCAGATATGATTTTACCTATATACACATATGGACAGCCTGTATTGAGAAAGGTTGCAGAAGATATTGATCAAAACTACGACGGATTAGACAAGCTAATTGCGAATATGTTTGAAACGATGTACAATGCCGAAGGGATTGGATTAGCAGCACCTCAAATTGGGTTAGATATCCGTTTGTTGGTAATCGATCTTGAACCGTTGGTTGAGGATCATCCGGAGTTTGCAGGATTTAAGAAAGTCATGATCAATGCACACGTGATAGAAGAAGATGGCGAAGAAGTAAGTCAGGAAGAAGGATGCTTGAGTTTACCGGGAATTCACGAAAAAGTTTCTCGTAAAAGCAGAATTAGAATTCAGTACCTAGATGAGAACTTTGTAGCACACGATGAAGTGTACGAAGGCTTCAAAGCGCGTGTCGTATTACACGAATACGATCACTTAGACGGTAAATTATTTATCGATCACGTATCGCCAATTCGCAAGCAACTTATCAAATCAAAACTTAACAATATTGTAAAAGGTTCTATCCGTTGCAGCTATAGAGTAAAACCTATAGGCAGCAAATAACCCTTAGAAACTTGATATAATACCATATTTTAAATTGAATGATATGACATCATTGAAGAAAAGTGTCTTGGCATTACGCCAAAAAAGAGCCATCGTTGAGATGGGTGGTGGTGAAGATGCTCTAAACAAACAAAGAGCAAGCGGCAAGCTAACTGCACGCGATCGTATTACTGCTATCCTAGATGAAGGTTCATTTCACGAGTATGATCTTTTTGTAGAACATGACGGAAGAGATTTCGGAATGGACAAGAAAGTGCTTCACGGAGACGGCGTTGTAACCGGTACAGGTACTATCAACGGAACTCCTGTTGCGATCTACGCGCAAGACTTTAGTGTTGCCGGAGGTTCACTAGGGCTTAAGCACGCTCGTAAGATTACCAAAATCATGGATCACGCCCTTAAACTTAAGATGCCGGTAATTGGTATCAACGACTCGGGTGGCGCACGTATTCAAGAAGGTATCGGAGCTTTGGCAGGATACGGTGAAATCTTTTACCGTAACACATTAGCATCTGGTGTAATTCCACAAATTTCGCTTATTCTAGGCCCATGTGCCGGTGGCGCAGTATATTCTCCGGCTTTGACAGACTTCGTATTCGTAGTAGAAAACATTTCTAAAATGTTTATTACCGGACCTAGTGTGATCGAAACCGTACTTGGAGAAAAAATCTCAATGGAAGATCTAGGTGGTGCACGTGTACACTCAGAAATCACAGGTAACACACACTTCTATGCACAAAGCGAAGCTGAATGCTTTGACCAAGTGAAAAAACTGATCAGCCTTATTCCAAGCAGCAATGTTCACTCGATTCCTGCAGTTGAGCCTAAAGCTCCATCTACAGATCTTAAGATCGAAGACATCGTTCCGGAAGATGCAACTCAACCATACGACGTAAGAGACGTAATCAAATGTATCGCAGACGATAGCGATTTCTTAGAAATCCAAGCAAGCTGGGCTGCAAACATTGTTATCGGATTTGGTCGCCTTAACGGTAAAACAGTTGGTTTCGTTGCCAATCAGCCAATGGTACTTGCAGGTGTACTTGACTGCGACAGTTCAGACAAAGCAGCACGCTTTATCCGTTACTGCGACGCATTCAATATTCCGATCGTAACACTTGAAGATATGCCTGGTTACCTACCTGGTATCGACCAAGAGCACGCCGGTGTGATTCGTCACGGAGCTAAAATGCTTTATGCATATAGCGAAGCAACAGTTCCAAAAATTACAGTAATCCTTCGTAAAGCATACGGTGGTGGCTACATCGCAATGAACTCACGTCACCTTGGTGCAGACTTCGTATTTGCATGGCCGGGAGCTGAGATTGCAGTAATGGGACCAGAAGGAGCTGCAAACGTAATCTTCAGAAAAGAAATTACATCTGCAGAAGACCAAAACGCAATGCGTAAAGAAAAGGTACAAGAGTATATCGACAAATTTGCAAACCCATACGTGGCAGCATCAAAAGGATTTATCGATACTGTAATTGAGCCAAGCGAAACAAGAAAATACTTGCTTCACGCACTTGAGATATCTCAATACAAACACGAAGAGCGTCCTGCTAGAAAACACGGAGTACCTCCATTCTAATTAATCAGCACGTTTTTATATTCAATTACCAACTAACGTATTCGTTATGGAAGAGAAGAATTATGTAGATTTTGAGATACTTTCGGGTACATACAAAACTCTATTAACAAAGAAATATCAAGCAAGAAAGACTTGGGCTGCTCCTGTACAAGGAGAGGTGCGTTCGCACCTTCCGGGCACTGTTCTTTCTGTTTCA
>CAMTPD010000201.1 GCA_947074265.1 uncultured Porphyromonadaceae bacterium | reverse complement strand
TTTGTACCTGTGATGGGTACTTTTGTACCTGTGATGGGTACTTTTGTACCTGTGATGGGTACTTTTGTACCTGTGACGGGTACATTTGTACCCAATTTTGAAACATCATGTTCAACATACAACCTTATTGTATTTACAAAAAAACAAATCTCTTAATTTGAGGATTACATCACAGACCTATAATCCGTCTTTTTAACATAACTATTCCTTAACAAGGTATCTATTCCGAAGATAATCTATCCAGCATTTTTGAAGATCAGATACAAAATATAAACTCATATCACCCAGTAGCTTCTCATAAGTCAACTCAATAAAACTTGAACTACCTTTATCCGTCAATAATCTTCGATAGGCTGGTAAAGCCTTGTCTCTAAAATGAACATTACCTTCTGGATATAAGTGAATATGATGAAAATACATAATGTCATTTTTATTTATCATCGCATATCCTAAGATATGATTTCGCCATATTTGTCGCAAATCATTATCTCGAATAAAACACTCAATATTAAACCCTGAATAGAAATAGCCCGAAGCTTTAGTTATATTGAAATATCTCCCATTCGGATCTAAAATATCAGATTTCTCCTTGCTTCCTAAGCGATATCCCTGTTCAGTATACTTCACCTCAACACCAATCCCTCCTATATTTCCATCTGTGGCAATATAAGATATATATGCATCAAAAGAAGTACCGTCATTTAAGTACTCTTCTCTTGATCTATTACCGGCAAACTCAATTTTGATATCTAGGATCTGATCAATATCAATCCCAATAATATTAGAAAATAACTTAATGCTAGCACATTGATCTGTCTCCATAGGCATGAAAATATTATAAGGAATATGCTCACTACGCAACATATTTGCAAAAAGAGCCGTTCCTTTAAAACCTCCAGCTCGTTTGGAAATCAAATCACGATACCCATCAAAAAACATCAAGCCTTGTTTCGCAGCCTCAGCAGATAACACGACTTGCGGATTCCTCTCATCGCAACATACATTTAAGACGTCGTCCCTAAATGCGAATTGATGCGCCCGAGCTTTCCTCTTGAACGCATCGTCGGGCTTATATATTTGACTTTTGTTCATGGTTCAAATACATTTAGATTAAAGTTCTTCCATCTCCTTCAATGATTTTCCAGACTTATCTTTCCATTCTGTACGACCGTTAGCACTTCTACCAAGTAGTATAGTCGCATTTTTTTGTAGTTACTTCCATATCAAATGTAAGTGACTACAAAATATTCGTCCATAATCATTTCCTCCATTTGTCATTAAACTCGCAACTGTTCCACGCGCATTTATATACCCATTCTTATTTAATATATCAGTAAACTGAGAGCGAGTAACACCCCCATTGCCTTTTAACAGTTTTAGATAGTTACAAATAAACTACATAATACCGATGATGCGGCGAACGGTGTCTTGCATGGCCTGCTTGAAACTGCTATCTTGAGCTATTTGCTTGTTGAGCTCTAATTCGGTGCGACGTTGCTTGTTCATGATATCGTCAAAGATCTTTACAAACGTCAGACCCCTAGTTTGCGTATCCATGTTGTTTGCAACCTTCGATTCGTAATCGGGATGCGCTCTGACATGTTTTGCTATGTTCACAAACTTCACACGGTTGCTCCTCGTCCCCAAATCTTCTTGCTGAAACTTTACATCTTCCAGATAGCTTCTTTCGTTACCTCAAGAAGTGAGTCGAGACGACGAAGCACTACCATTGGAAGAATCACATCTCTGTATTTTCCACGCACGCATACATCAATCTATACAACTTATGGGTTATAACCGAATCACGTCTGTTGTTGTACATGACAAATATAAATAAATAGTATGCAATAAAGGTGAACATGATCTGCAAAAACAAGCAACTTTGAAGTAAAAACTTTTGTCGGAAAAATTGACAACTTGTCGAAAAAGTTGACACGAACGACGGAAAAACCGACGGGAAGAGCAGAAAATCGGTCACGAACGACAGAAAAATTGACACGAGTGAGGGAAAATCGGTCACGAACAACGTTTTTTTTGACAAATCACACAAATAACAGAACTGCCTCAACACAAAAAAACACTGATATAATAAGGGTTTTCAGACAACTACAGGCCGTTATTTAATCTTCAATCTAAATCTAGAATTTTACTCTTATATATACATATATATAAACGGCTATTGGAGTGCGTTTATATAAATGGATCTAATAAAAATGTTTTCAATGAAAATGCAGAATACCTCATCGATGAAAACGTTTTCTCGCTTTCGACGAAGACGAGTTCACGGCTTCAATGAAAACATTTTTGGTATTTCACGCAAGTTGACGCATGATCACAGACGTTGACGCACATTGACAGACTTATCCTTTTTTCGCTGCCTTATCTTCACGCTGTAATCGATTTACAACTAGTAGAAACACTTTTAAAACAAAATAACATGAAATCAATATCCAAGTTTATTTATAAAACCCAATATGCTTACTTCGTTATTACGGTAAATTCTCCGATATTGGATTTCTTTTGATTGTCGACAATACGAGTTGCTCTAAACTGTATGTAACGAGCTTTGATCGGATCAAATGTGACAGTTCTCAAATTAGGTGAGTTCTTGATGTTGGAAAACTCTCCTTCTGCTACTTTTGTCAAATGATCTAATTGATCTCCTACATATACTTCATAGGAATGAATGTAGCCCGATGTCCATCTGTTTTGTTCGGGCAAGTAGGTAATCCCTTTGATCGTGTGTTGTGCCCCCATGTCAATGGTTACTCCTTCTTCTCCGAAGTAATCTGCACTAGAGGGGTTGCCATCGAAAAGCTTTTTACTTTCAGTCCCAATCACTGCAAACTTATTCATCGGAATATCAAACTCTTGCTCAGATACTATACTTTGTTTTTTGAAGTTTTTATCGTACGAAATTGCTTTTACAATGCCCTTCTTAGCAAAAGTAAATGATTGGGTATATTTATTCTTTCCAACTCTGGGAGTTGAACCATCTATAGTATAATAAATCTCACATTCTCTGTCATTGGCAGTTAATGTAACGAGATTATTTTCATTGCGTTGAATTGTAGGTTCTACCATCACATTAGGAGCAAGAAATGCCTCTACATTACTAATACAAAGTGGACCTTTTGCTCTTTTAAAAACAATACGCAGTTGTTTTGTATCTACTGTATTAAAGCGTAAAATACGTTTATAACCAATGGTTGTTGTATTTTCATTGATTCCGACAGGTACAAACAAGCCATCTGCAGATAATGCTTGCACCTCAAATTCGGCAACCCGTTGTCCGAGTTTGATATACTCTTGCAACATCAGTCTGTTTATCTTCTGAGATGACTGGAAGGAAAAGGTGAGTGTGCCCGTAGATGCTCCGTCTTTAGTTGCCCAATACGTATCGTGATCGTTGTCGATAACACGGGATGCCCCGAAACCAACACCACGTTCGTTACTTGCAACAACGGTTGCTTTAGTAAGCAAGTTATTGCTCAGTTCATTTTGAATTGTTTGCCACCACTCTATTGCACGCACAGAGTCGATCGCATTGATACGCCCTGTTCGATCCGGACAGAAGCTTAGTAATAAATTTGCATTACGTCCCACACTGTTGTAATAGATATCGACGAGTTGTGCTATTGTTTTTACTTTATTGTCTTCTGTTGCGTGATAGTACCAACCCGGTCTGATTGATACATCGACCTCTCCGGGCAGCCATGCTGAGCCGAATTCATATCCGGAAGTTAGTTGCACATTCTGTCCTTTTTTATCGTCCAAACCGGGCATCATAGCCCAATTAGTAGCATCAGCCCAGCCTTCTTCATTTCCAATCCAGCGTATATCATCGCATGTTCCGCCAAAGATTAATGCTTCGGGAGCTATCCCTTTTATCGTTTTAACAGCCTGAGGATAATTATAATATTGCTCAAGATTCTCGATAATACGTTGTTCGTTAGCTCCGCCATAATAACCATCTCCTCCGTTTGCTCCATCAAACCAGTATTCGAATGTTTCGGGATAGAGTTCCATTAGTTCTCGTATTTGACTATGAAAATAAGTAACATAATCAGGTCTACCATATTCGGAGTGATGACGATCCCAAGGTGAAAGATAGAGTGCAAATTTGAGACCGTACTTTTTGCAAGCAGCATGAATATCTGCTAATATATCGCCTTTTCCATCACGCCATTTCGTATTCTTTACGCTATAGTCGGTATATTTTGAAGGCCACAAACAAAAGCCATCGTGGTGTTTTGCAACAATCAAAACCCCTTTCATGCCAGCTTTCTTACAAACTTCCACCCATTGCTCTGCGTGAATATCGCCTCCAACGGGATCAAATCGATCGAGTGGTGTATCGCCATATCCCCACTCTAAATCATTGAAAGTGCTCATCCCAAAGCAAATCATTGCATATTGTTCGAGCTGTTGCCAATTAAGGTGTTGCTGTGTTGGTATTGGATAAATAGGCTTGGGAGCATCTGATTGTGCCATGGCATTGATGACTCCTAAACTAAAGCCTAATAGTGTTATTATTTTCTTAGATCGGAAGAGCACACGTCTGAACTCCAGTCACTCCGGAGAATC
>CAMTPD010000200.1 GCA_947074265.1 uncultured Porphyromonadaceae bacterium | reverse complement strand
ACCAATTAAATCAACTTTAGCCTTACACAAGATTACGATAAGTGCTGCTGTACACAACATGCCGATCTCGATTAGTTCGGTCATTCGCAATGTTACAGTCTGCCCGTTGACAGTCCAACTTGGCATTAAAGAAGGAATACTACCCAGTACAACAACCGCAATTACACCCAACACAAAGATAAGCACCGAACGCTTAGCCTCAGGTGTACTATCTTTGATTTCGGTTTGTTTGCCATTGTCGAAAACACCTTCTGCCAGACGTTTTTGATATTCTGGGTCATCCTTTAGTTCTTTACCCATTTTGCTAGCAAAGAATGCTCCTGCCAAAACACCAACAATCGTTGCCGGAATAGCAATACCTAAAATATGATACGTCATTACACCCATCGGAGATAGTAAAGCAATCATAGCAGCCGTAGCAGCAGAAACCGGACTTGCCGTAATTGCTTGTTGAGATGCAATAACCGCAATAGAAAGCGGACGCTCCGGACGAATACCTGTTTTACGTGCAACCTCTGCAATAACAGGCAAAAGAGAGTATGAAACGTGGCCGGTACCGGCTACGAATGTTGCCAAATAAGTCACCGCAGGACCAAGGTAGGTAATACGGCTTGGGTGTTTTACAAGTATTTTTGTAGCAACACTCACCAAGTAATCAAGTCCACCCGCCGCATGCATTGCAGCAGCTGCCGTGATTACCGCCGTAATAATCAACATTACATCAATAGGAGGAGACGCTGGCTGAAGTCCAAATACAAATGTAAGTACTGCCAAGCCGATTGCTCCCATTACTCCTAATCCGACACCGCCTATTCGCGCACCAATAATAATGGCGACCAATACGACCAAAAGTTGTAACCAAATCATCTTAATTCTCGTTATTTATCTTAATAATCAAAACTGTTTCATTTCTCAACGAAATTACCACATTATATAAACAATATCAGCGCGATAATTATTATGACAAAGATAAAAATAATGCATAACGTGCCCTAGATGAAAATGCAAGTATTCTATACAACATGTTAACAGCATTTAAATTGAAAGCAAAAAAATCAAATCATGTATATCCGTGATATATCTTTGCTGCATACGAAATTAAAACAAACTAGATATGAACCAAAAACGTATTCTTGAGATTTGCGCCAACTCTGCCGAGAGTTGTATTGAAGCAGAAAAAGGAGGAGCATCGCGCGTTGAACTATGTGCGGCGATTCCGGAAGGAGGCACAACTCCGAGTTATGGGGAAATAAAAGTAGCACAAGAAAGTATTCAGATTCCTATCAATGTAATTATCCGTCCGCGTGGTGGAGATTTCCTATATTCTGAAAACGAACTCAAGGCGATGCTTTACGACATTGCGTTATGCAAGCAACTAGGTGTACACGGCGTGGTTATTGGTTGTCTTACTGCCGAAGGCGAAGTAGACAAAACAATGCTACAACAACTGATGGATGCCGCAAAACCGGAGCTATCCGTTACATTCCACCGTGCGTTTGACGTATGCAAAGATCCGTTCAAAGCATTGGAAGAAATCATCGAAGCAGGTTGTGACCGTATCCTAACTTCGGGCCAGCAATCAACAGCTTACAAAGGAATTGAAATGTTGAAACAATTGGTAGATAAAGCCGACGGACGCATCATTATCATGCCCGGTTGTGGAGTAAACGAAGACAACATTGCAGAACTGGCCAACGTAACCGGCGCAAAAGAATTTCATACCTCAGCACGCAGTCGTGTATACAGCGGCATGATTTATCGCAACGAGAATGTACCAATGGGCTCATGCACTACAACATCCGAATTTGAAAGAGACGTTACCGACAGCAAGCGCGTAGCAGCATGTCTGTAATCACTCACCTATATTTACAAAGAAAGGCGTATCAAATAATTTGATACGCCTTTTTTATCTATTTTCTACATCAACGATGCAGAAGTAAATTACAATGGAAGATATTCCACAAATGCTTCGATAGCCTCGTACGATGCAAGACCAAGCTTGTTGTAAAGCTCAGCTGTAGCACGGTTTCTATCTTCGGCACGTTGCCAGAACAAACGCTCATCGTTACCCAAGAAAGGAGCACTTTCCATTTGCGATTGGTGCTTCAAGATTGAGTTACGTTTTTGACGCAATTCTTCCGGACTGATTGGAACTGCCATTTCAATGTGGTCAATTTCCCACTCTGCCCAAGCTCCGCGATACATCCAGATACGACATTCTTTCATCCACTCTTCTGTCTTAAGATCATCAATAGCAGCAAGAACCGCATCAAGACAAACTTTGTGAGTTCCGTGTGGATCGGCAAGGTCGCCCGCAACAAACATTTGTTGAGGTTTCACCTCTTGAAGAAGCGCTTTTACGATATCAACGTCAGCTTGCGAAAGATCACCTTTTTTCACTTTACCTGTTTCGTAGAAAGGAAGGTCAAGGAAGTTGATGTGCGATTCAGGAACACCGATATAGCGACAAGCAGTAGTAGCTTCTTCACGACGGATACGTCCTTTCATGAACAAGATGTCTGCAGTATCCATATCTCCTTCTTTCTTCTCATTAAGAAGGTAGTTCTTGATTTCGTCACATTTAGCGATCATAGCTTTGTCTTCCGGAGAATACTTCTCACAAACATGCTTCATCAATGATACGTAGCGTACTACTTCCTCATCACCAACGGCGATGTTACCAGAAGTTTCGTAAGCAACATATACATCGTGCTTTTGATCTACCAAACGCTTGAATGTTCCACCCATTGAGATTACATCATCATCCGGGTGCGGGCTAAATACGATTACACGTTTAGGGAACGGATTTGCTCTTTCAGGACGATTTGTATCGTCTGCATTTGGCTTACCGCCCGGCCATCCGGTAATTGTATGTTGCAACTCGTTAAACACTTTAATGTTTACGTTGTATGCAGAACCGTAAAGAGCAAGAAGCTCTCCTAGTCCGTGTTGGCTATAATCTTTGTTTGTAAGCTTAAGAATAGGCTTGTCTGTTACAAGACACAACCATACGATAGCACGGCGAATCAATTTGCTATCCCATTCGCAAGAAGTAACCAACCAAGGGTGGCTAATGCGCGTAAGGTCTAGAGAAGCAGAAAGATCAAGAACCACTTTCACGCTCAAATGATTTTGCAAATACGAAGCCGGAAGGTTCGCATTTACTTTGCCCTCTACAGTTTCTTTGATTACACGAGCTTTGTCTTCACCCCAAGCAGTAAGCACAATGTGTTTTGCTTTAAGGATGGTAGAGATACCCATTGTAATAGCGCTGTAAGGAACGCTTTCGATTGTGTTGAAAGTCTTAGCAACTTCTTTTTTCATGCCTTCGTCCATCAAAACAAGACGAGTTGAAGAGTTGATCGGAGAACCCGCAGCATTGAAACCAATGTTTCCTGCATGTCCTACGCCAAGTAGCATGTAGTCGATACCACCAACGTTTTGGATGCGTTGCTCATACATTTGGCAAAAATCAAGGACTTGCTCTTTCGCCATCGTTCCATCAGGAGAATAGAAATTCTCAGCAGCGATGTCAACTTGGTTTACAAAGCATTCTTTGATTGTTTGAGTACTGCTGTTTGCTGCACATTGCAATGGATAGTATTCATAGATATTGAATACAATCACATTCGAAAAGCTAAGCTTTTCTTCTTTGTGCATGCGAACTAGTTCTTTGAATATTTCGCGTGGAGAGTTTCCTCCCGACACTGCCATCACAAAGAATGCGCCAATCTCTTGTTTTTGCTTGATTTGGGCAGCAATCTCCTTTGCAATAACAACCGAACCTTCTGTTGATGTTTCGTAGATATCAACAGGAAGATTCTCAAAACGAGTCAATGCTGACTGTTCGAACGCATTCTCAGGACGATAATATCTCTGAGGAATGCGATTTAGTGTAATTTGAGAACTTAAATTGTTTTTCATAACGAAAACTGTTTGTTGTACGCAAATACAATATTTTTTATTACCTTAAGCTACAAAGATAAGTGTTTTTAAAAAGTTACGCCATTATTCAGCTTCAATTCAACATAAATTAAACAAAAAATGAAATGTATTCAATTCGGTGATCTCATTATTATTAAAGCTCAAAGATGTCGCATCTCATCTTTATTCTTTTTTTGCGGGCATATGATTTTGGAAGTAATTGGTTACATACACCGTTAGAATCGGAAACATACTCATCCCCATTACGGCAAGAATCACGGCAAGTATGCGTCCGCTCGTTGTAACCGGCTCAATGGCACAACCTACCGTCGTGACATCCATCGAGGCCCACCAGATAGCATCGCCAAAGGTATGCAGCGAAGGATTGACACCTTTCTCGAGACCATAAAAGACTAAACTGCCAAAGTAAGCCATGGCAACAAGCATAACTAAATAAGTTATCATCAAATTGGTCGCTTTACTTTTGGTAAACCAGTTGATCATTACAACCAGTCCATACCCGCCTCTTATAAAAACAATAGCCCGTAACAACACACTTTGAATGGGCGATACCGGAATATCAAACAGGTTTATGATATTGTAATAAGGAATCGAAACCAGCATATCAGATTACATTATTGATATTGGACCTGGCGCAGGTGTTCATGGTGGAGAAGTT
>CAMTPD010000199.1 GCA_947074265.1 uncultured Porphyromonadaceae bacterium | reverse complement strand
ACGCTCCACCTTATCGCGTGTAATTGCCACACGTCCCGAGCGAATAAACTGAAGCACGCCGATCGACTCACTCAACTCTTCGAAAAGCGCTTGCGTCTCATTGTAATGTCCGGTCTTTTCCAGCACCACACAATCGGGCGTCATTTCGAGAATATGTGCATTGTATTTACGCAACAGCGGTTCGGCCGTTCCGATCGACATAAACTTCTCGGTATTGAGTTTGTATAATGCAATCTCCTGGTGCACCAAGTCTTTGTCTGTATTGTAATAAGCCTTTACAATATCGATACGCTTATCAATTTGTTTCACCACTTTATCCATCGTAACCTCGTCTGAAAACGTAGTGATGGTAAACTTGTGCACTCCGGCAATAGCCGAAGGAGAAACCGAAAGCGTCTCGATGTTCAGATTGCGACGAGTAAACAGCACTGTGATCTGATTGAGCAGACCTACAATATTTTCCGAGAATATTGTCACAGTATACAAGGTTTTCCCTTGATGTTGATTATCTGTTGTCATTTGCTGATCCTTTCTTCTGATTACAATTATACACGTTGTGTTTCGTTAAGCAAGATGTTTGTCACACACGTTCCGGCAGGAATCATCGGATAAACCATCCCTTTTTCTTCCACGGCAACCTCGAGCAGATAAGCCCCTTTGTGTTTCAACATCGTATCGATTGCAGCATCTATATCTTCGCGCTTCTCCACTTTAGCTCCGGCTATTTTATAAGCCGCTGCGATTGCGATAAAGTCTGGATTCTGCATAATAGTCGACGAATAACGCTCGTTGAAGAAAAGCTCTTGCCACTGACGCACCATACCAAGGAAGTTATTATTGAGCAAAATAATCTTTACATCAATATCCGATTGCATGATGGTGCCCAGCTCTTGAATCGTCATTTGCAAACCGCCGTCGCCTACAAAGAGACAAACCGTACGATCGGGAGCTCCTACTTTGGCACCGATAGCAGCCGGAAGACCAAATCCCATGGTACCCAAACCACCCGAAGTAACAACGCTTCTGCTCTGATTGTATTTGAAATAGCGCACACCCATCATTTGGTTTTGCCCTACGTCGGTCACCATTACCGCATTGTTTTGCGTAGCTTCCGAAACTTTGCGAATCACCTCTCCCATTTTGAGCGGACCGTTTTTCGGATACAACTCTTCGGAAATAACCGATTCATGCTCTAGTGTTTCGTACTGATCAAACGAACGAAGCCATTCGTTGCGCTCTGTCGTATCGACCAAGTCGATCAGTTCGTGCAAGATCGTATTAGCATCTCCTACAAGTGGAATATCCGCCTCAACATTCTTACCAATCTCTGCAGAGTCTATATCAAGGTGAATGATTCGAGCTTGCTTGGCATACGTTTGAAGGTCGCCCGTAACACGGTCGTCAAAGCGCATCCCAATTGCAAAAAGCACATCACATTCATTTGTTTTCATATTAGGGCCCACGTTGCCGTGCATACCCAGCATCCCTTTGTACAAAGGAAAATCTGACGGAAGAGCCGATAAGCCGAGTATCGTTGCAGCAGCAGGAATTTGTGTTTTCTCCAAAAACTCCTTCAAGATTCCTTCTGCGCCACTCAAAATAACACCTTGGCCTACCAGCACAAGAGGCTTTTGCGCAGCATTGATACAGCGAGCAGCTTCTTCGAGATGCATTGTTTCATGCTTCGGATTTGGGTTATAACTACGGATATAGTCTACCTTTTCGTATTTATAATCTACCAATCCCATTTGCGCGTCTTTGGTAAAATCCAAGACCACAGGCCCCGGACGTCCGGTAGAAGCAATAAAGAAAGCTCTCGAAACTGCCCAAGCAATCTCTTCCGGCTTACGTATTTGATAAGCCCACTTTGTAATCGGTTGGGTAATACCCACCACATCTGTTTCCTGAAAGGCATCCGACCCCAACAACGGAGCATGTACCTGTCCGGAGATCACCACCATCGGTGTACTATCCATCATTGCATCGGCAATTCCGGTAATCGTATTCGTTGCGCCAGGACCCGAAGTAACAAACGCCACTCCTACTTTACCCGAAACACGGGCATATCCTTGCGCCGAGTGCGTAGCTCCTTGCTCGTGACGTACCAATATATGGTTTAGTCTGTCACGGTAGTCAAACAAGCAATCATATACCGGCATGATTGCACCGCCGGGATAACCAAAGATCGTATCCACGCCTTCAGCCATCAATGTTTTGAGCAAGGCTTCGGCTCCGGTTATTTTTTGCGTATCCATAGTAATGCTCTTTTCGTGATTATTCAATAATTCTAACTCCGCCTTTATCGGCCGATGCAACCATCGAAGCGTAAGCTTTTAGCGATTTAGGCACAAAGCGTTCGCGGTTTGGAGCTGTGAAAGCTTTCGCTCCGCGATTTGTTTCTTCCGTTCTGCGATGAGCAAGCTCCTCGTCGGAAAGTTTCACTTCAATTGTTCTTGAAGGAATATCTATTATAATTGTATCATTATCTCTTACAAGGGCAATGTTGCCTCCGGCAGCTGCCTCGGGCGAGATGTGTCCGATCGAAAGTCCTGAAGTACCACCCGAAAAACGCCCATCGGTAATCAACGCACACTCTTTGCCCAAGTGACGTGACTTGATATATGAAGTTGGGTAAAGCATCTCTTGCATACCCGGTCCGCCTTTAGGGCCTTCGTAGGTAATAACTACTACATCTCCGGCATTTACCTTTCCGTCCAAGATACCATCGCAAGCAGCTTCTTGCGAGTCAAACACGCGCGCCGTACCTTCGAAGTGGAAAATGCTTTCATCAACACCTGCTGTTTTTACCACGCAACCACCTTGTGCAATGTTCCCGTAAAGTACTGCCAGTCCGCCATCCTTCACATACGCATGCTCCATGTCGCGAATGCAGCCTGCCGTACGATCCGTATCCAGATCCATGTAGTATTCATCTTGCGAACCCATCACCAAATTGAAACGGTTGGCAGGAGCACTTCTCCACAAAAGCTCAGCCTCTTTCGTTACACCTTGCGAAGAAAGCGAATACTGATCGATTGCCTGAGCAAGCGTCAGTCCGTCTACTCTACTTACCGTAGTGTCTAGCAACGAAGCTTTGCTCAATTCTCCCAAGATAGAAAGAATACCCCCCGCACGGTTTACATCCTGAATGTGATAATGTGAGTTTGGCGCAACCTTACACAACACAGGTGTAATACGCGACAAGGCATCGATATCATCCATTGTAAATGTAACCTCTGCTTCGTGAGCAATAGCAAGTAAGTGAAGAACGGTATTGGTAGAACCACCCATGGCAATGTCGAGTGTCATTGCATTGAGAAATGCGGCACGGGTAGCGATAGAACGTGGTAGAATGGAGTCGTCTCCTTCAAAATAGTATTTGTTCGCGTTTTCAACAATCAATTGAGCAGCCTGCTCGAACAAGCGTTTTCTGTTTACGTGTGTTGCAACAATGGTTCCGTTGCCCGGAAGAGCCAGTCCCAAAGCTTCGTTAAGACAGTTCATCGAGTTTGCGGTAAACATTCCCGAACAAGAACCGCACGTAGGACAAGCCGAGCGTTCTACCTGCTCTACCTGCTCGTCAGAAACCGAAGGGTCGGCAGCTTCAATCATGGCATCGATAAGGTCTAGCGCACGATTCTTCAACTTTCCTGCCTCCATTGGGCCTCCCGAAACAAATACCGTAGGAATGTTTAAGCGCATTGCAGCCATCAACATTCCGGGAGTTATCTTATCGCAATTGCTGATACATACCATTGCGTCAGCTTTATGCGCGTTTACCATATACTCAACACTGTCGGCGATAATATCACGAGAAGGAAGGGAATAAAGCATACCATCGTGACCCATTGCGATTCCGTCATCTATTGCGATCGTATTGAATTCGGCAGCGAAACAGCCCAGCTTCTCAATCTCGGCCTTTACTTCCTGTCCGATCTGATGCAAGTGAACATGTCCGGGCACAAACTGTGTAAACGAATTTACAATAGCAATGATGGGTTTGCCTATTTGCTCTTCTTTCATTCCGTTAGCTCTCCACAAGGCTCTGGCTCCTGCCATTCTTCTACCCTGTGTAGACTGTGAACTTCGTAATTGATTCTTCATATCGCGACCTATTTTTTCTGGTATTCGGTTATAAAAAAAGCCCTTCTCAACTATGAGAAAGGCTTTCTAGATATCCTGTTACTACACTATGATTTATCTACATACCTTTCTCGCATCCTTGCTAATGACTAGAAGAATGACCACGAGAATAATATGTAACATATTGTTTACCATAGTGCCTATTTTATTTCATTTTGTTTTCGACATTGCAAATGTAGGAGTAATTTTTAAACGAGCAAATGTTTTTCTAAAAAACTTCACACAAAAATTACACTTTACCATCATTTGTATGCATTTTACTTATAATTCAAAAGTAAAACAATCCTTTTAAGGACTAAACAAAAGCAAAGCCTTTAATTTTATCAACCATTTTAAGATTAATTCACTATGCTAAGCAAGTGCATTTTGGACTTTCATGGTGCCTTTTTTCAATATTAGCAACCTTCAAAATGACGAATTGTATACTTCATTTTGCGTATTCGTTTGCTTTATTTTCAAACCTAATGAAGTTCGAATCGTCAGGTGCCGACCTGACGATTTAATCAT
>CAMTPD010000198.1 GCA_947074265.1 uncultured Porphyromonadaceae bacterium | reverse complement strand
TAGACTATGTACAATCACTAGTTGACAAACTAGAATTGCCATGGAGAATCCTACGTCTTTGCGGTGGTGATATGAGCTTCACATCAGCACTTACATTCGACTTCGAAGTATACTCAGCAGCACAAGAACGTTGGTTGGAAGTGAGCTCGGTATCAAACTTCGAAAGCTATCAAGCAAACCGTTTGAAATGTCGTTACCGCTCGGCCGACAAGAAAACGCAACTAGTACATACACTAAACGGTAGCGCCTTGGCATTGCCGCGTATCGTAGCAGCTTTGCTTGAAAATCACCAAACACCGGAAGGTATCCGCATCCCTGCGGCACTAGTACCTTACACTGGTTTTGAGATGATCGACTAATCGTTTTTTTTCAGGTTATTTATACATCTAGAAGCAGCATCTTTACCTCGAAAGAGTACTAAGATGCTGCTTTCTTTTTTGCCACCACACAGAAGCTTATTGTATTTTTTCTTCCAATGTGAATAATGAGTCCTACGAGATACTTTCTACATACCTGCCATAAAGAAAGCCGCTTTTACGGCAAATACATATTCTTTTGTGGCAAATACACCTCATAATCTTCTCCTTTACATCATTTCGAGACACAAACAAAACTAGCACATTGTCTCCTAAAACACAGATGGGTTTTACACGTGCCGAAAAAGCTTGCCGAAGACAATTTTTAGGGCCTTCAAAAAGAAAGCAAAGACGTTGAGACGGCAACACATTGTAATTGCTCAACTCCCTCACAGTGGCACAGGCGCTAGGATTGCTGCGTGATGGTGCAGCTACAGCTGTCTCGTCGCAACAACGGCAAATAGTTCTCACGAGAATGATAAAAGTTCTCCTCGAAGACTGTTTTACGTTATAGTGAAGACCGCGCGCACTCTTCGTTATAAACGCAAACATTCTTCACTATAACGCAAAACACTATTCGTGGTGACTAAAAATACACTCCTCGAACACACAAAATAGTCATCAAAAAACCAAATTAGGTCTTTCCAACAACCAAAAGACCTTTTTCCCGAAACCAAACAAGCTTTTTCCAAGAACCAAGTAACCTTTTTGCCCAAACCTTGCATGCTTTTTCTCGTAAACAGGCAAAATATAGGCATAAACCAGTCAGATAGCCCGGTTTAACCCTGTCAGTCCCCCACGAAAACCCCATTTTATGAACCCGTAAAATCAGCGTATCTTTCCAATCTAGAACACAAACACCACCTCAAAACCCCTAAATATCACTCCCGATCGCACAACAGTAAATTGTCCAAAAACTTGACTTATTGTAAAATAATATGTTCATAAAATTCAATTCCTTTTTTGTATACATAAGCTTTGACTGTTTTAATTGAAAAAAGTCTTGTTTTTATTGCAATTGTATAATTATTTGTATACTGTTGTGGTAGTAAGCACGTAGGCCGACTATAGACTTAATATAGAAAGCATATGAAATACAACCACATATCTTTGAATCGCATAATAAATCACGTGCTGGTAAATGCGGTTTTTTGAAGTAGCTAAAAGAGGATATTTGGATTGGCTAATAGAGTTCATCCATAGAGTGAACACCAATACTAAATATCCTCTTTGTTTTAATCATAAAATGTAATACGAAGAATTATGAGAACTCTAATTTGTTTGTCAGCGTTTGTCTGTATGCTAAACTGTTCCAATAAAAGAGAGTCAAACAGCACCTCATCAGTAGCAGCAGAAAGGGATGTAATTGTTACGGATGAAAACATACGCCCTAAAGATCGCAATTTGGCGATCTATTCTAAGATTGATCAGTATACCAATAATATGTCTGCAATTGCATCTGATGTAGAGTTTGTTCACTTAGACGATGAGCCTTTGCTTCGCGACTTCTTTGTATATGATATGCAGCGAACGGATGACTATATCTTTGTGATGGGTCCAGGCTTTATTTATCAATATAATTTGCAAGGAAAGTATATTCGCACTATTGGAAGAAGCGGTCAAGGACCGGGAGAATATGTTACTTTACGTGCACCATTACTGATTGACGAGGATAAAAAAGAGATTTCTGTGCTCGATCTACGTACGAAGAGAATGCCTCGTTACAACTTTGATGGGAAGTTTTTAAAAACAGTACGCATGAGCGATTATTTGGGTGGCTATCTGCGGATGGATTCTACAACGTTTATAGCCAGAACTTTTTGTTTTGACCGTTTTTTGCCAACTGTAAAATTATTGGAGCTTAAAGATCAGAACTTTAAAACAATAAAATCGGTTGATAGTTATATTCACCCGATAACAGAAAAAGGTGAGCGTTATGGTCCGGAGCTTAATGCTTTATGGAGATGCAATGATGATTTCTATACATTAGAGTATGGCAATGACACCGTGTTTCAGGTCACAAGAGAGGGTATAAGGCCATCTCTTGTTTTATCCGGCGAATTAGCTTTAGAAAAAGATGAATTATTCAAAAATAATGTCGGGGATAAAGTCTATGTTGCGGGAGTTATGCAGAAGCCCAATTCCTACGTATTCGAATCCAATCGGTTTTTACTCTTTAGAATGAGTTCGGAAAATGATCGTTATTTCGTTATTTGTGATAAGCTGACGGGTGAGCTGAGCCGCACGGGCAAGCACGCCAAACGTTACACCTCCGAATTTACAGGAGAAAGCAGCCGAGACTATTTTATAGATGATATTGTTTCATCCATGTGTGTATCCCCTCTGTATTATAGTAATGGGTACGCCATCGGACTTATTCCGGCCATGGCTGTAGTTGAAGATCGGGAGCAAATACTTCAATATATCCAATCACACCCCACAAAAGAGGGAGAAAAGTTGGTTGAGATCGTTAGAAATATGACAGAGGAGGATAATTCTATCGCTTGCTTTATTCGTTTCAAATAAGATTACTATGGAGTACACTTATATAGAAAAAGGTACTGTAAAAGACAATATTTTAAATTTACCTCAGTGGAGTTGCTAACTTTGTTCGGACATTAGGTTAAGGATAAAAACTTAACTTTTTGTCTGGTAAAAGTTGGCAAGTCCGCAATGAAACTATTGGGGTGTGTGAATAAGTTTAATAGAGGTGTAAAATGATGAAAAAATAAATAATATTATGTTTGATGCGAGGTGTTTTTTTATTTAGTTTGTGTTTGTTTGATAATGTACAACACCAAATTAGACCAATGATACGAGATAAAATCAGGACTATAATACGATTCATGTTTGCAGATAGTAAGCAAAGTCACCTCATTAAAACAAGTAAATGCTTCCTTTGCATAGCAGTGGTTGCTTGTTGTCTAGGTTTATTTGTCCTGTTTCAAAGCTGTTTGAATACTAAAAGTGAAAATGATTTTGCACGCACAATCCATTTAGAAGGTAAGTCTTGGAATTTAGAAGATCAATTAGGTATTGTTTATGACATCAGGGTTGGTAAAGAATTTTTATTTCTGAGGAATAAACTAGATGAAACGTTATTGACAGCTATTTCTTTGAAAGACAAGTCTCAAATTTATCACTTCGGAAAACGTGGAGAAGGTCCGAATGAATTGATTAATCCGGGTCCGATTATGGTTGCAAATAATACACTTCGAGTATATGATGCCGGTAGTAGATCTCTGAAAGGATTTACATTAGAGGATAATCATGGCGTTGTGTGCATCGATAAATTATTGCAAACCAACTTGACAGGAGTTATTTCAATGACAGAACTTTCCGCTTCTACATTTCTTATCAGTGGAATCTTTCCAGAGGGGCGGTTTGGTATATTGGATAAAACCGGAGTGGTAACCCAATATGTAGGTAGTTACCCCATTGATGAGCAATTTCCAGATCTGCCATTTCATGTGTTGGGTGTGGCGTATCAATCGATGGTTTGTTCTCAACCTAATGGTACAAAAATAGCAACGATTACTCGTTATGCCGGTGCGATGCAAATAGATGATTGGCGATCAAAAGACTCTTCTTTCGAGAATGTCTCATTCAAACAACGGTTTTCTCCGGAGTTTACCACAAGAGATGTGGGTGGAACTCCCAACTTTGCACCTAGTAAAGATACGCGTTGGGGGTATTTATCTGTTTCTGCAACGCATAGATATGTGTTTTGTCTTTATTCTGGTCGTTTACAGCAGTCGGATGAGAAATTCAATTCAAGCAAAGAAGTGCATGTGTTTGATTGGGAAGGCAATGCTATTTACCAATTACAACTTTGCCAAGATGCTGTATCGATTTCAGTAAAGGATGAGCAGCTTTTTGCTTTGATAGAGGATCCTGAAACCGGATATGATGTTGTAGAATATCAATTACCCATATAGTATAAAATAAATATTATGAAGAAATTAAGTATTGCTTTTGCTTTGATTTTTAGTTTGTCAAGTCAAAGCTATGCACAAAAACAAGCAGATGAGACAAAAATTAGTGCAGATAGCTGCGTTACGATATTAATAACGTCGACAGAGAAAGCAGCTTTGTTGTTGGAGTTGAATGGGAAGCTATTTTTAGCATCTATGAAAGACATTCAATCCTTTGATCCCGATGTAATTTCAGACATTCAAATGTATAATCCTAAAGCTAAAGAGTGTAATGCCTTAATTCAGAAATCTAAGATTGAAGGTGTTGAAATTCTTAAAGTGATGAAGATTAATACAAAAGAAGATAAACAGCTGCCGGCTCGTTTTTTGAAAGAAGAAAAATAATTAATAAATGATAAAGCGAACAACGTGAAATTTGTTATT
>CAMTPD010000197.1 GCA_947074265.1 uncultured Porphyromonadaceae bacterium | reverse complement strand
TTTGTGCTCACGATACGCAGCCGACCGGCATCCACACCAGGTAGTACACTCTTTCCCTACACGACGCTCTTCCGATCTAGGCAAAGCAAAATCTACAAATAGCAGAAGATATGGCTATCAAGGCCAATTCGGAGCGATTGCAAATAGATAACTTGGAGTTAGCTTCTGAAATTGCATTCAAAGAACAAGACTATAAGCAAGCATACTTATTGGCGCATAAAAAAGAGCTATTGCAAGAGCAAATGTTAGTAAAGGGCAAGCTTGAGCGTATCAACGAAGAAGTAGAGGTAAAGAAGAAGCTTAAGCAGCAGGCAATTATTGAACGACAAACGCTCATTTTAGAGCAACAAAAGAAGAATAAACAACTCACGATTATTTTTATATCTGTTTTGTTTAGTATATCGATCTTATTTATGATTTTCTATTACCGTAGGCAATTGGATATTCAACGTCTCGAGCAAGAAATGATCCTTAAGAATAAGAAACTTATCGAGCAAGAACTCTTGAACAAAAAAGTTGAAATATCGACTCAACAAGAGCAGATAACGATGCACAATAATGAGTTGATCGACCTTATTTATTATATAAAATCGAAAGACAAACTGGTCGATAAGATCCAGTCTATGATCAAAGATGTGTATAAAATAGCAACAGGAGAGACTCAGATTCAATTAAAATTAATTACAGTATTTATCAAGCAGCATCGAGATAAGGAAAAGAAAATAAATCTATTTACAGACCATCTTGATACTGTAGAGGCTCGATTTTATGAGGTGCTACAAGCAAAGCATCCTAATTTGACAAAAAACGAAAAGATCTTAGCCGCTTATCTTCGAATTGGACTGTCTACGAAAGAAATTGCGTTCTTATTAGACTCCACTCCGAAGACTGTAAACATGGCTCGTTATCGTTTGCGCAAAAATCTAAACCTCGAAACGGACGAAAGCTTGGTTGCCTACTTTGCCTCCATATTAGAATAGACTATTGCTAATCAGTTGTATAGATGCGATGTAGTAGGTCGATGTCGGCATCGAGGTGGTTGACAAGGTAATTGTTGATGCCGTTGTACTCTTCGTCGATAACCTTGAAGGCCGCATTTAGATAGTCTTCTTCGACAGTAAGGATCGGTCCGAGTACGGGATACTTCTTGATGATGGCATCGTATTTTCCTTTCAAACAATTCTTCGAACGCATGTAATCAAGCATGATGTCTGCACGGTCTACGTTGAGCGCCGAAAGAAATAATGCCGAAGCAATACCCGTGCGATCTTTCCCGGCCGTACAATGAAAAAGAGTGGGAGCATCGGGATGTTTGGTGATCAATTGGAAAAAGGTCTTGAATAAAGGCTGTGAATTTCGAACGATATCCTGATAAATAGACATCATTGCTTCTTCCGGATTCTTTAAACTACTTAAATCCAACTGTTGGATATTCATGTTGTTGAAATTGCCGGCAGAGATCGGTAAATTTACATGTTTCGAAACGGTTTCAGGCAACTTGTCCACCGCACTTTCTACCTCTGGTGTAGTGCGGAAGTCGATAACCGTTCTTAACGATAAGCGATTCAAATAATCAAGATCCTCCATCGTAAGGGCCGAAAGCTCCTCAGAACGAAACATTTTCTCGTATTTGGTATACTTGCCAAACGTATTCTTAAAACCTCCCAAGTCGCGCATGTTGTAAGCCCCATTCATGGGTAATAACCATTTCTCCTTTTTATCTTCTGCCATTGTTGTCTGTATATTCATTTTATCGATTCGATCTATAAATATAACCGAAAACCTGGAAGTTGTTCATCTTTTGTTGAGCATAATTTTATAGGGTGATGGTACTTAATGTATTTTCTGATAAAATGGACGTTTGCTATTCGTTGTGATTAGGTCTGGCTTCTTTCGCCTATGAATCCTCTTTTTGAGCTAGATGATCAGGTGTTGTAATCAAATTAAATCTAACATTTTAGCATCAATACGGCTGTGATGGATG
This sequence comes from uncultured Porphyromonadaceae bacterium, assembly GCA_947074265.1. GTDB lineage: Bacteria > Bacteroidota > Bacteroidia > Bacteroidales > CAMTPD01 > UBA12018. Next base: position 2,741 of record CAMTPD010000197.1, on the reverse strand, counting down.
ACAGGGCTCGACTGTCTTTATAGAGAAGAATCGTTGAGGCGGACAAAAAGAAAGTAATTTGTGTATGATGACAACGATTTGTATCGGCTCAAGTCCGGCACAGTGGCTTGCGCGTGAAGGTGGCTTAGGATTGGTGCAGTAGCAGTAAGCTCGTTGCGATGAGGTGAAACGTTTTCGGGGAAGACGAAAAACGTTTTCATTGAAAACTGTTTTCAGTTACAGCGGTGAGTGAATTTACTCTTCGTGGAGAATGCAAAAAGTCTTCGTGGTGAGTGAAAATAGTTACCGCAGTGACTGTAAAAACTCTTCACGAATACGCAAAAAAGTCTCCTCGAAAACCTTTCAAGGTCTTTTCAAGAACCAAATAACCTTTTTCGGAGAAGTAAACGACCTTTTTTCAAGAACCATGCATGCTTTTGGGGCAAAAGGTTACATGCTTTTTTGGGCAACTTTTCTTAATCTAGAGCGGAGATTCACCAGAAATACGAGCTAAATTCTCAGAAGTATGAGCTCGTACATCCCAGAGAAGTTCTCGTAAAATCAGGCTTAGTGTAAAACTTTGGACTTGAATAAATAAGCTCTATATAATCTTGTCTAGTGCTGTCAATGCGATTTTTATATGCATTACATCTTTTCGAGTATAACTTTAATTACGCAAGTTTTGATTTTGTTGTCTCAAAATACAATAACTATGCTGAAACTATGCTGTGATTTTTGAAGGACGTTTTTTTGTTGATTATCAGGGTTTTACGTTTTTAGAATTGATGTTTGTTTTCGTCTAACTGTTTGTAATATAGAGAGATGATGCTATTTGAGCGAAATGAGGTAAAAAAGTTTTCAATAAAGAATTTTGATGTCTGTAAGCTGTTTTTGATGTAATTGGTTGATATTCAATAGTGGTTGAGACCTGTTCAATCCCCTTATATTGTAGAAAAAAACAGAGTTCAGTGTAACGCGGCTCTTACGACTGTTATACATCCTAAGGTTGAAAACACAAACCGCTCAATCTATTCCTTTTCAGAATGGGTTGAGCGGTTTGAATATATGCAAACCCGTGAGGGAGTGTAGCTTACTTACCGATGCAGCAAATGTACTGTGTTGATATTGAGTGATATATGCTTATGTGGTAATTAAAATGAAACATTATCTTTTAAGTTTGATGTTTTTAATTGTTTTTTAATAGCATTGGATAAGACTTGATTCTTCGGATTATTGCTATTATTGCTCAAAAGTAGAAATAATAATTCACTAATGAGTAATAATAGCAGCATGTTACTTCTATAGATTTTATCTTGTCTTATAAATTAGATGATTGTCCATAAAGACAACACTTCCCAATGCATCAGAAAGCTTTTAATTCTATATATCAGTACTATTCAATTATTATACATCTTTCGGCCATTATATCTGCCTCTAATTTTTTAAACTTGTTTCGTACTTCTGCTCCATCAATATATTTTACTTTTATTATATCATTTCTTCCATATTTGTGATCTACATTAACAGGGACTCTGCTTGAAATAGATTTTTTTATTTGCTCCATTTGTGAAGATATAGTTGTTATACCCTTTTCATCAATAAAAGATCGTGTTTTCTGTTTTTCTTTATATTTATTGATTATATTGATTGTATTATTTGCATACTCAATGGCTTTTTTGTTTTGTTTTAAAGAATAATATAAGTTACAATACCAATAGGAAATTATCAACTCTTCATATTCTAGCTCTCCATTTAAATTTTTAAGAGATAAGCTTATGGTATCGCATAATGATAATCCTTTGTTTAAATCTTTTTTATCAGAGTAAAATTTGATGCCCTTTACAAAGGTAGTTATATCAGAGACTTCAGGTATAACTTTGTTTTTAATGAATAAATTTACATATTCGTTAAAATATCTGATAAATAAATGATTCTGAGTTATATTAAGTTCGGCTAAATTTTTATATGTTTCAATTACTAATTTGGTGTCCTCTATATCATCTTTAAATTCCAATACTTTTTCAAATAAAGATATTGCAGTAGATATTTTATTTGAGGAAATTGCCATATTAAAATATAGGTGATAGGCTTTTTTCTTTGAACTAAATATAGTATTTAGCGTATGATTAAATAAATTTTCAAATATAACTCTTTCATTATCAAAGCATGTGACGAGGTATTTGTAAAGATTTACTTCTGTGAAACTTATATCAAGAGACTGTTTGGAAAACTTTAGATTATTAGATGAGATTGTATTGTAGATCTCATTTAATAATTCGTTTTCTTTATAATGCTGCATTGTATATTTTAAATACAGCAGTTCTGGAATATATTGAATATCTGCTATTCTGTATGCTGCGTTTATAAGTTTTATGGCTTCGTCTATATTCTTTTCTATAAAAGAAATCTCAGCTAAATAATAATAAGAAAGAGTTCTAAATTCTTTAAGTGTTAATCGATCAGAGTTGTCAACTTCTATTTGATCTGCGCAATTCACAATATCAAACAATAGCTTTTTGGCCCTTTCTTTGTTATTTTCAAATCCTTTTTCTAATACTCTCCTTGCTAAATTTAATAATGCATTTAAATATGGTTGAGTATTTTTATAATTTTCAATTATCTCATTAAGATACTCTTATGCTTTAACAAACTCTTTAAGTGCTAAAAAATTTAACACTATAAAAAGTTTCTGTCTATAATGAAAATCCGTTGAAATATCGCAAGAAATAATAAGGTTAAGGAGACTGGAAGAGCCAACGTGT
>CAMTPD010000196.1 GCA_947074265.1 uncultured Porphyromonadaceae bacterium | reverse complement strand
AGATGCTATCGATGACACACAATATCAGCAGCAATATCCAATTGAATCTACAGGCCCTTCTTATAAAAAAGGAATAAGAGCTTCAGACTTATGGCGTAAGATCATTCACAATGCAGGGCGCTCTGCAGAACCTGGAGTTTTATTCTGGGATACAATTATCAAAGAGTCTGTTCCAGACTGTTATGCAGACCTTGGATTCAAAACTGTATCAACAAACCCATGCGGTGAAATTCCATTATGCCCATACGATAGTTGTCGTTTGTTAGCAGTAAACCTTTATTCGTATGTTGAAAACCCATTTACCGAAAATGCAACGTTCAACTACGACTTATTCAAGCAGCATGTTGCTATTGCTCAGCGCATCATGGACGACATCATTGATCTTGAAACTGAGAAAATACAACGCATCCTTGACAAAATAGATATCGACCCGGAAAGTGAAGAGGTAAAACAAACCGAAAGACACCTTTGGGAGAAGATAAAAACCAAAACACTGCAAGGACGTCGTACAGGCGTAGGTATTACCGCAGAAGGCGATATGCTTGCAGCAATGGGACTTCGATATGGAACAGAAGAAGCGACAGAATTCTCTGAAAACATTCATAAAACATTAGCACTTGCAGCATATAGAGCTTCTGTTGAAATGGCAAAAGAAAGAGGTGCTTTTGAAATCTACGATGCAAAGCGTGAAGAAAACAATCCGTTTATCAATCGCTTAAAAGAAGCAGATGCTGATCTATATGAACAAATGCAAAAACATGGACGTAGAAATATTGCCTGCTTAACGATTGCACCAACGGGCACAACAAGTTTGATGACTCAAACAACATCCGGTATCGAGCCTGTATTCCTTCCAGTATACAAGCGTAGACGCAAAGTAAACCCGAATGATACTGCCGTACGTGTAGATTTTGTTGATGAAACAGGAGATGCTTTTGAAGAATTCATCGTATTCCATCCTAAATTTATGGAATGGATGAAAGTCAACAACATTTCAACAACCAAAAACTATTCACAAGAAGAGATCGACGAACTTGTCAAACACTCACCTTATTATAAAGCAACATCAAACGATGTAGACTGGTTACAAAAGGTACGTATGCAAGGACGTATCCAGAAATGGGTAGACCACTCAATCAGCGTAACCATCAATCTACCAAATGATGTTTCTGAAGATCTGGTTAAGACGTTGTATGAAGAAGCTTGGAGATGTGGCTGTAAAGGCTGTACTGTTTATCGTGATGGCTCTCGTTCTGGTGTATTGATCGCTGCAGACAACAACTCTAAGAAGAAAAAAGAAGAACGTAATTGTCCTGAACCTCCTGTTGTTGTATACAAACGACCTCGCGAGCTTGAAGCTGAAGTGGTACGTTTCCAAAACAACAAAGAGAAATGGATTGCATTTATTGGAATTCTAAACGGCAGACCTTATGAGATCTTTACAGGTATTGCTGACGACGATGAAGGATTGATGCTTCCTAAAAACGTAACCAAAGGAACAATTCTTAAATTATACAGCGAAGACGGAAACAAACATTACGACTTCCAATTCAAGAATAAAAAAGGTTTCAAAATGACCCTCGAAGGTCTTGATGGTAAGTTTGATCCTGAATTCTGGAACTATGCAAAATTAATATCGGGAGTGCTTCGCTATGGCATGCCAATCGATCAAGTTATCAAACTTGTTCAAGGCTTGGAACTTGACAGCGAATCTATCAACACTTGGAAAAACGGTGTTGAAAGAGCACTTAAGAAATACCTACCTAATGGTTTAGAAGCTAAAGGACAAAAATGTCCAAGCTGTGGAAATGAAGCACTAATCTACCAAGAAGGATGCCTTATTTGCACCAGTTGCGGAGCTTCTAAATGTGGATAAAACATTTGACGCACAAGAAGTGTTAGAATATAAGAAATGCGAGTTTTATACTCGCATTTTTTTATATTAGTAGGTCTTAAACCACATATGATATGAAAGCTACATTTCACATTCACTTCAACACAATATGGGGACAACAACTATACATCTACGGCTCTATCCCCGAACTAGGCAAATGGAATAAAGCCTCAGCCCTTCCGCTCACATACGAAGAAGAAGGAAAATGGAGTATTACAGTTGAACTTTCATCAGACATTCAGAATTTCGAATACAGATATTTTGTAAGTGCAAACAGAGCCTGCATCTTAGAAGAATGGGGTATTAACCATCGAATTGGAATCAGCAAAGAAACTGCCGCTGTTTCAATGTATGATCAATGGCAGCAAAAACCAGCCAATCTACCGTTATATTCATCCGCCTTCACTGATGCTCTTTTTACCCACAACAAAAGCAACAATCAGAAAGCATTATTTACCAACAAACAGTTTCGATTCAAAATATGGGCACCCAAAACCCATAAAGATGAAACTGTCGTAATAAGTGGGAATATCCCCGAGCTAGGCAACTGGGATCCCTCTGAAGCACAGAAACTATCTTATTGGGGTAATGGAGAATGGCGTATTACATTCGATACGGAAAGCCTACAATTCCCATTTGAATATAAGTTTGCGATATTAAACAATCAGACTAACGAAATCGCATATTGGGAAACAGGAGATAACAGAATCATGGATTTAGCTCCTTCTTCATACGAAGAGCTTACCATCATATCCGGACTTATATTTCGAGAAAATCAAAAAGAATGGAAAGGTGCAGGCATAGTACTTCCTTTATTTTCTATACGATCTGAAGAAAGTTTCGGTATTGGAGATTATGGCGACTTAAAACAGCTATGCACATGGGCTACATCCTGCAAGTTGTCTATGATCCAAATCCTCCCAATCAACGACACTTCTATTACACATACATGGACCGACTCATATCCATACAATGCAAATTCCGTATTCGCATTGCACCCAATCTATTGCGATCTAAAACAGCTTCCTCCTCTAAAGTCGGAAAGTAAGACACGTTACTTTGAAGAGCTTAGACAGAAGTTGAATAAATTAGACACTGTAGACTATGAGGCTGTAAATAAAGCAAAACTAAAATACTTAAAACTTGTTTTTGAAGAACTTGACAAGAAGTATTTTGAAGCAAGAGAGTTTATTGATTTTATCAACGACAATAGCTCTTGGCTTTTTCCGTATACGGCATACCTTTACTTTGGGGAGAAATACTCTTCATCTGAAACGAAAAAATGGAAAAAATACGCAGAGTATAATAAAGAGTCTATTTTGCTTCTTTTGCAAGATGACCCAAAAGCACAAAGCTTTTTTGACTACATCTATTTTATACAATACGAATTACACAAACAACTGCTTGCCGCATCACAACATGCCAAAGAGCTCAACATTGTACTCAAGGGCGACATTCCAATTGGAGTAAGCCGTCAAGGTTGTGATGTATGGTGCAATCCCGAATTATTCAATCTGAACGGACAAGCCGGAGCTCCGCCTGATGACTTTGCGGCAAACGGTCAAAACTGGGGATTCCCAACATACAATTGGCCCGAAATGCAAAAAGATAATTATGCATGGTGGCAACAACGACTGCGACATATGTCACAATATTTTGAGGCATATCGTATCGATCATATATTAGGATTCTTCCGAATTTGGGAAATACCGATTAACTATCTACAAGGTATATGCGGACACTTTACTCCGGCTCTGCCTCTTTCGTCGAAAGAGATCAATGATTCCGGATTTAAAATGGAAATCGAAAAGTACACAACACCTCGAATACACGAGAAATACCTACACCAACTTTTCGGCTCCGATGTATCTAAAGTTAAGAAAGAATACCTTATTCCATCATCTGAGAAAGAGTACTGGAAGCTTAGCACCGAGTGTAATACACAACGCAAGATCAAAAGTTTGTTCAGTGGCAAACAAGGTGTATCTTCCAAGCGAATAAGTCAAGGTTTGATGACAATAAGTAACGAAGTATTATTCGTTCGAGATTCTATCGATCGCACATTATTCCATCCGAGAATATTGGCATCTCAAACATTTATGTACGATGAGCTAAGCAATCCCGATAAGTTTGCATTTGACCAACTTTACTGGAACTTCTTTTACAAACGCCACAATGAGTTTTGGAAAGAAAATGCAATCAAGCAACTGACACCGATTATATCAGCGACCAACATGCTCGTTTGTGGTGAAGACCTAGGTATGATTCCGGATTCGGTACCTGATGTGATGCGTAAGTTGCAAATTCTTTCTCTAGATCTGGAACGAATGCCAAAGATGTCTAAAGTTGAATTTACAGATCCTGCTACCATGCCATATTATTCTGTATGCACAACATCTACGCACGACATGCCTCCTATTCGCAATTGGTGGCAAGAAGATAAAGAAAGACGTCAACGATATTACAATCAGGTATTAAAGATTGAAGGAGAAGCACCGGATGAGTGTACTCCGGAGATCTGTCGTCTTATCCTTGCTCACAACTTCGATGGCAACAGCATGTGGGCAGTATTTCCTTTTCAAGATTTGATCTCGATGAGCGAACAGCTGCGCAATGAAGATATCAGTAAAGAACAAATAAATTTTCCTGACAATCCGCATCACTACTGGAACTATCGTACTCATATTACGATCGAAGAACTTATAAATGCAGATCAGTACAATACCAAACTGCGTAAAATGATTGTACAATCCGATCGATAACAAAACAGTAAGCCCTCTAGCCGTAAATATATATACTGAAGTGCACCCCAAAAGTTAGACATAAAACTTTTGAGGTGCATTTTCATTATGC
>CAMTPD010000195.1 GCA_947074265.1 uncultured Porphyromonadaceae bacterium | reverse complement strand
GCTTGTTTGCTTAGCACCGTCTGGTATCTATTAAAAAAGAATCGGAGTGTTAGTCGAGGTCTACAACGGTGAGACCCGAACCACCAAACTGAACATGTTCGTAGGCAAAACGGCGTACACCCGGAACTCCTCGTAGGTATTCACGAATTAGTTGACGTAAAGCTCCGGTACCTGTACCGTGCAAGATTCTTACCTTAGAGGCACCTACCTGAATTGCATCGTCGATAAAGTAAGTAACTGCTTGCAATGCTTCGTCGCCACGCATACCGCGAACGTCTATTTCTTGCTTGAAGTTGAGTTTCTTTTCACGCATGCCATCCATAGTCTCTGAACTAACAAAGCCACTTTTGGGTGCTTCACGTTTGATTTGATTCTTGCTCACTTTTTCAAGTCGGTCTAGTTTGACGGTAGACTTGATCATACCGAAGGCTACTAAAGCTTGCTTTCCTTGCAGCTCAAGGACTTCACCACAAGAAGTTTGGCCTTTGATGCGTACAGCATCTCCTGCTTCAATAACTTCAGGTCTGAACTGCTTGGTTGCCTTAGGTTCTGATGGTTGCTTTTTACGCTCATTACGCTCACGTATTTTATTCATCTTTTGCGTAATCTTGTCATCAATCTCAACCTCATCATTCAATGATAGTTTGAATTTCTCCAAGCCTTTACGCGCAAGTTTAGTACGTTCTTTTTCTGCTTCAGCCTCTTTGATCTCTCGAATGGTGTTTTCAACCTTCGCATTTGCTTCCGCTACGATACGTTTCGCCTCATCTTTGGCTGCACGCATGATCTCTTTGCGTTGCTTTTCGATCTCTTCGAGGTCTGTAGCATATTTCGAGGTGATGTCTTCGAGTTTCTTTTCTCGCTGACGTATTTGTTGACGCTTTTGCTCCCAATAACGCTTATCGCGGACAATATCTTGCAGGTATTTGTCCATGTCGATGTAGTCGCTACCTACCATTTTCGACGCATCGTCGATTACGTCTTCGGGAAGTCCTATTTTACGTGCAATCTCTACGGCAAATGAACTGCCCGGGTTACCAATCGAAAGCTTAAAGAGCGGTTGCATCAGGTGTCGGTCGTAGAGCATGGCTCCATTTACCGTGCCATCATGATCTTCTGCATAGTGCTTTAAGTTCTGATAGTGTGTCGTGATAACTCCAAAAGAGCCGTTTGTGTTGAAGCGTGAAAGTAAAGCTTCAGCAATAGCACCACCAATCTGCGGTTCGGTTCCGCTACCGAATTCGTCGATAAGCAATACCGTTTTGTCATTGCAATTCTTAACGAAGAACTTCATGTTGGTCAGGTGCGAGCTATAGGTACTAAGGTCGTTCTCTATACTTTGCTCATCGCCAATATCAATGAAAATACGATCAAATATACCCATGCGCGAACTTTCGTGTAGCGATACCGGGATACCCGATTGCATCATATACTGAAGAAGTCCTACGGTCTTTAGACACACCGATTTACCACCGGCATTCGGTCCGGATATAATCAATAGTCGGTCTTTTTCTGTAAGACGGATATCGAGAGGGATTACCTCTTTGTGTTGTTTTTGAAGCGAAAGGAAAAGTAGTGGGTGTACGGCACGTTCCCAATCGATCTGTTGTTTGTTTTCCAATACCGGCTTAATCGCATTGATTGCAATGGCAAAAAGAGCCTTTGCTCGGATAAAGTCGATACGGGCAAGGAACAAATACGAATCGAGAATCTCCGGCACCAACGGACGCACCTTGTTGGTAAAGTCTGTAAGGATGCGTACTATCTCGCGACGCTCTTCGTTTTCGAGCTCGCGGATGCGGTTGTTTGCTTCTACCACTTCTGCCGGTTCGATAAATACGGTTTTACCCGAAGCCGACTCGTCGTGTACGATACCTTTGATTTTGCGTTTGTAAGCCGGAGCGATCGGAATCACTAATCGGCCATCACGCATCGTAGGGTTCACATCCTTGTCTACAACACCTTCGGCTTGGGCCGATCGTAAGATGTTTTGTAGATTTTTGGAGATGCTGTTCATTGTAATAGTCATCTCGCGACGAATGGTAGAGAGGGCAGGAGAGGCCGAGTCTTTGACACGACCAAATTTATCTAATATGGAATCAATGTGTGCAATCAATTGCGGGAAGACTGCGGTTTCGCCGGCCATTTGTTTCAGGCGCGGGTATTCTAGGTCTTCTTCATCGGTTCCAAAAAACTTAACAATCTCGTAAATGGTTTGAAGCGATCGTTTCAAGTCCCATAGTTCTTTCTCATCAAGAAAGGTCCCTTCAGGACGAATGCGTTTAAGGGAATAGCGTACGTCGTAAAAGTTGTTTGCCGGAAACTCATCCTCTTCGCGTAGGATGCGCATAAACTCATCGGTCTGAGCTAGCAATTCTTCAATGACGTCATAGTCGGTTATAAAGCTCATTTCATGTACTAGCTCTTGGCCTAGTGCACTGAGACAACGTTCGCCAATGAGTTGGCGAATGCGATCGAAACCGATCTTTTGTTCAAAATTCTGCGGATATATCACGTTTGCTTATTTACTATAAAAGCGGCCATATAGACCGCATTACATTATCTTCTTCTTCCACCCATGCGTCGCATTGGAGCTCGCATAGCCGGACGTTTGGTTGTTGTTGATTTTTGTGTACTTACTCTTGATGGAGTTTTTGTTACGGATCTTGTTTTGCTAGCAGCAGCTTTTTGCTGTACATTGCTCTTGAAGTCGGGGCTTTTTTGCGACCAGGTTGTACCGGCATTAGCTGTCGTTGATCTAGAGCCATATTCGGAACCGCCAGAACCATAGTAACCTCCTGTGCCACGATAATTGCGATCGTAGTCGTTCCAAGATCCATAACGTGCCGGGCTCATCATTCCAAACATCATGCTCATAAATTGGTACTTGCCATAGAATTCCCAGAAAGAGTTTCCTTGGTTGTCTTTTTTCCACTGACCGTATTTTTCGTTGCCTACATAATCGGCATATCCCGGAGGTGCTACATTCTTTTCTAAGACACCGTCTTTTTTAGAGACAAGCTCCATGCCTAAATCGTTTACATAGCGATTAAAAACATTAGCAGGAACAGGCACAAACCCGGTTTCTTGTACAAGTAGTGTATCATTACCATCGTTCAATGCGCGCTTCACGATTACTTTATAGTCGTGTTTGTAGACATCACTATCCTGATTGTAATCCATATCTTTTAAGATAATCGAATAGTTAGGCTCTGCATCCAGACTCACAATGAGCTTGTCGAGAGGAGTCTTTTGATACACTTGTTGTTGCTGCTGTTGTTGTTTTTTCTCGTCGCCACAAGTCGAAAACAAATATGTTATGCCAAGTGCAGCGATCAGAAAATAAAGTACGCTTCTATTCATTCGTATTCAATGTTTATTTTAATCTCTTTTGCTAGGATATATCGACGAAATCTCGTAGTCGGCAATTTGCTTGCTACATGAAATGTCGAAGTCGTTGTCGTTCCACTGTTCAATGCTGATGCAATAGCGGGTTGTCGAATCCAAATAGGTGTACAACATTAGTTCACGCCAAACTTCTGGTTGTGTTGTAATGTTGCGACAATAAGCGGCGCTTTCGCTATTGTACTTGAACGTGATACCGTTGTAGGTGAGTTCTTGTTGTGGAGTGCCCACTTGTTTGAAGTGCTCTATCCATGCAGGAAGTATTTCAGCCGAATTATCGTCGCGGACTATTGAAATTGCAACGTCGTCACTTTCTTCTACGAAAAGAGTCGCAACTTCTTCGCCGTTGTCAATTTTGAATTCTTGTGAGAACTCTTCTTCGCCCCAATCGTATTCGATATGCTCTACTACAACCCATGTTTTAAGATCGTAATTAAGAACGAACCCTGTTTCAAGATCTGTAACAAACAGATCTGCAAAATCCGGACGTGTATATTCTTCTTTTGTTTCTTTCTTTTTGAAAAAGTCAAATAATCCCATTGTATTTTTCTCTATAAGGATAAATAACCGCAATGTGCGGTGCTGTTATGTGTCCTCGGTATTATGTGATGAGCCGTAAAGCTTATGTGTCGAGGTTTTCCTTTACGCAAATATCGCAAAAAATAGTCATAAAAATAATCGCAGAATGCAAAACAAATGTTTAGCGGAAAAAGAAATACGTATATCTTGTGATTCAGTTGTTCTTTTTATTGATAAGAGTCGTTTTTTTATTGTATGTATCTATCCTAAAATAAAAGCGCGACGATCTTTTTAGAATCGTCGCGCATATGCTTTTTGATGTAATGAAATTACATGTTAAGTTTAGATTTTAAGTCGCTAAGAGCTTGTGATTGTGAAGTTGTGCTTTTCTTGCCTAATGCCTCCTCAAGTTCTTGATCTAGCGTTTTTGTTTCGGTAGATAATCCTTCGTAAGCTTCAGCGATGGCTTCTTGCTGATCGATTTTTTCTTTCATCTTTTCAAGTTGAGCCAGTGTGCTAGAGCTATCAATCGAACTAAGCTTTTTATTAATATTTTTGCTTGCTTCGCTAACGCGTACACGTGCTTTTAGATTGCGAAGTTCGTTCTCAAACTCAACGATCTTTTCTTTCAATGTCTTTACAGTAGCTTCAAGTTTCTCGGCATTCTGATCAAAACGAGCAGCGTCGGCTTCGTGACGTAGCACTTCTTTTTCAGCCGTAGCTTTTGCATCAAGAGCTTGTGTTGCCAAACGGTCGGCCTCCTCTTGTGTAATGTCTCCAGCTCGGAAGAGCGTCGTGTAGGGAAAGATGGTACGGCCTGGTGTACGTTGCGGGGGTCGCCTGT
>CAMTPD010000194.1 GCA_947074265.1 uncultured Porphyromonadaceae bacterium | reverse complement strand
AAGACGGCATACGATATTCTCCGGAGTGACTGGAGTTCAGACATGTGCTCTTCCGTGTTGTCATCAAGGTTGCCAAGAGTTGTTCCGCCTCAGCATACTTCTCTTGATAGAGATAAGCTTTGCCCAAGTAAGCTACTGCCGCACCCTTTTCGGCACGACCTTTCTCCTTTTCGGCACGTGCTATAGGTAATAGGTTCATCGCATCCGTTAAGTCTGCTTCGATTTGCTTCCAGATATCTGCCTCGGGACTGCTTGCCAATGCCGCATCTTCGCTGCCCTCTACCACCTTTATACGCAATGGAACCTCTCCGTAATTGGTAACCAATAGGAAATAATTAAAGGCGCGTAAGAACTTGGCTTCACCTGTCATTTCGGCCTTCTTCGCATCCTCCATCGGCACTTTATCTACGTTTGCCAAGAAAACATTGGCACGGTGAATGCTTTTATACATCTTGTCAAAGTCCATACGATCCGATGTCGGCGTATTGACGAAGGTAGTAATCTTCCATGTTTCAGGGTCGTCGACTAGTGCCCACGTATCATCTGCACGCACGTTCATATTTTGGAAGCCGGTAAAACCTCCCCAGTAACCATACATTTGTCCGCGTATCGGAGAGTACACTGTTGCCATGGCTGCCACGGCATCCTTCTCAGATTTCCAGAAGTCTTCTGTAGTGGCGTTGTTCGGATTATTCAAATCCAAGAAATCAGACTCGTTACAACTGATCATCCCCGATAGCAGCGCACAAGTCAATATCGTAGTTCCTATTTTTTTCATTTTCGAATAGATTAAGTAGATTATCAGAAATCAAGTTGAATACCCAACATGTAGGTGCGCGGAATTGGATAGCGGCCTACATCGACACCGCGTGTGAATACGCCGTCGTATTGTCCTAAGTCGGGAGTATAACCTTTGTACTTTGTTGCTGTGAATAAGTTTTCGAACGATGCATATACACGCAATCTGCTGAGACGAAGCTTGCTTACTGCATTTTCGGGCAACGTATATCCTACTTCCAATGTTTTCAATCTGAAGAACGAACCGTCTTCGAGCCAGCGATCACTTACACGCTCTGCGTTGTTATTAGGATCGGTAGGAATGAAACGAGGCATATCGGTGTTTGTGTTTGTCGGAGTCCAGTAATTCAAAACAGTTGTGGAGAAGTTTTGAACCTCTTTCATTTGTTCCGATCTGGCACGTGTGTGGTTGTAGATTTTGTTTCCGAAGGTACCGTCGAAGAACATGGTAAAGTCAAGACCCTTCCAATCCAGACCGGCACGTAGTCCCATGGTTAAATCCGGGAACGGACTGCCTGCATATTGTGCGTCGCCATCTACGGTGATTTTTCCGTCGCCGTTGTAATCTACGTAGCGGATATCGCCCGGCTCGGCTTGTTTCTGTATCAAAACACCGTCTTTGCTGTGTGCAAGGACTTCTTCTTGCGACTGAAAGATTCCGTCGGTTTGCAATAAATAGAACGAACCAATTGGCTCTCCTACTTTTGCCCATGAGATAACACCTTCGCCCCACGGACTAAAACCGGAGAACTCTTGTTTGTTACCCACTGTAACATCCTTTACTTTATTCTTGATTGTTGTGAGGTTAAGGCCGATATTATAATTGACCTCGTTGATGGTGTTGCGGTGATTGAATGCCAACTCTACCCCTTTATTTACAATGGTTCCGGCATTCATCGTAGGAGATCCGCCCATACCGGTAGATGGAGGCATTGAAATGCTTAACAATACGTTTTGTGTTTCTTGTTTGTAAGCATCGAGCGACATCGAGAAACGGTTGTCCCACATCGAAAGATCGAAACCAAAATTGAACGTGCTGGTTTCTTCCCAAGTAAGATTCTTAGGTGATGCCCAGTTTGCTCCGGGTATTTGGCCTAACCACCAAGCCGGACTGCCTCCTTGTACATAGTGCATACCGTATGAAACAATGGATTGTGTAAGGTAATTACCTACGTCTTGGTTACCTAGTTTTCCGTAACTTGCTCTCAGCTTCAATTGATCTACCACTTTGGTTAGTGGGGCAAAGAACTTTTCATTTTGCATGTTCCAACCCACCGAGGCTGAAGGGAACCAACCGTAACGATGCCCTTTGGCAAAACGAGATGAACCGTCGCGACGTATCGACGCTGAAATCATGTAACGTGAATCATAGCTGTAATTGACACGCCCTAGCATAGAAACCAGTGAGTTCTCATTGGCACTACCGGTTGCTTTTTGTGTAGAAGATGATCCGGCACTGATTACATCTGTTCCTTCGGGCAAGTCTAAACGACTCGCGCCAAACGAGCGATACGATGCCTTTTGTGCTGTGTATCCGATAAAAGCAGAGATGGTATTCTTCTTAAACGTCTGATCGTAGTGCAAGGTGTTCTCTACCAACCATGAATCACTAAAGAAAGCACTCTCGTCTAGGTCGGCAGCGTCGTTCTTACCCGCTACTCCGAAGTCGTAAATACCTATTTTGTTATAAGTGCGACCGTTGTTTTTATTATACCCTACATTTAGTTTGTATTTCAAACCTTTGTAAAGGTCTAGCTCGGCAAACGCGTTTAATAATACCTCGGTTACATGATCGGTATTGTTATTTACCATCAATTCACCAACTGGATTGGCCATATTCTTCATCCATGTTTCAGGCGCGGAAAAACCTCCGATACGGTTTTCATCATAAACCGGCAAAACGGAAGGCATACGTAAGATATTGGTAACTCCTCCTTCGTAGTTGCGCATACGGGAGTTCTTGAAGATAAGTGTTTCACCAATTCGTAAGTGATCATTAAAAAGAGAGAAGTCTGTCTTTGCTCGCAAGTTGAAAGAGCTGTAGTCGGTAGAACGAATGATACCGTCTTGCGACAAAACGCCTGTAGATACTAAATAGGTAGCATTGTCTGTTCCGCCATTAAGCGATAGATTTGCTTTTACCATCGGAGCAGTACGAAAGGCTTCGTCTTGCCAATTGGTACCCACGCCTTCGAAACTTTTCATCGGAATGTCTACACCCGCACCATTCAATAAACCAACCCATTGCTCACCGTTGAGCAGATCGAGCTTCTTGGGTGTTGTTTGTAAGCCTCCGAAAACATTTACATTTACAGTGAGAGGTGTACTCTTTTTCCCTCCTTTGGTTGTGATCAATACCACACCGTTTGCTGCGCGAGATCCGTAGATCGCTGCCGCGGATGCATCTTTCAAAACTTCCAATGATGCAATATCTGCCGGATCTACCGTATTGATGTCTCCGTAAACACCGTCGATCACATAAAGCGGAGTATTATTGCCCAATGAGCTAAGTCCGCGTACATTGATATTCATAGACCCGCCCGGTTGTCCCGAACTCGAGGTTACCGAAACACCGGCTATACGTCCCTGCATTGCCGAAGCCACATCCTTTTGCACGTCAGCCTGCAAATCTTTTGATGAAATGGAAGAAACCGCACCGGTAAGATCACTTTTCTTTATGGTTCCGTAACCGATAACAACTACTTCCTCGAGTTCTTGATCGGGTGCCATAACGACGTTAATTACATTTTGATTCTTTACCGGAATCTCCTGTTTTCCCATTCCTACAAACGAAAAAACAAGAACGGCATTGTTTCCAACCTCTATTTGATAGTTGCCATCAATGTCGGTTGTAGTTCCGTGTGTTGTCCCTTTCACCAATACATTTACTCCGACCATCGGACTTTGGTCTTCTTTGTCTTTCACTACACCTTTTACTGTTCGCATACTCTGAGCAAACGCAATTGTTGTCAGAATAGAGAATAGTAAAAGAAAACTAACCTTCTTTTTCATTCTCATGATACTAGTTTTTTCAAATAATTCTAAGATTAAAAAAATATTATGAGTACAAATGTATGTGCAAGCAATGCAGGGAACTAATAGCTTTTTGCCAGAATATGATACTATTCTGACTTTATTCTTTAATTATTGCCTTATTCTTTCCGACAAGCTTATTTATTTGATCTACAGAAGCATGTGAAAACAATCCGTCTTGCGGCGTATGGAAACAATAATCGATCATTCGATCTATAGACGACACGGCTACATGCATGCGTGTATCGGACGAGGCATAGTAAATATAGACTGTACCGTCTTCATCGGCAATCCAACCATTCGAGAAGAGTACATTCGATACGTCTCCTATGCGTTCGTCTCCTTCGGGAGCCATAAAATATCCACCCGGTGAGGCTATAACCTTTGTTGGATCTTCGAGTGAAGTCATGTACAAATACAAAACATAGCGTAACCCGGCAGCACAACCTCTTACTCCGTGAGCCAAGTGCAACCAACCTTTATCTGTTTTGATCGGATGCGGCCCTTCGCCGTTCTTTAGTTCTTTGATTGTATGATAATGACGGGAGTCTATGATTCTTTCTTCGTTAATTATGGCATTTTCCATACTATCAACCAACGCCCAACCAATACCTCCGCCTTTGCCCGTATCGATAAAGCCATCTTGTGGTCGTGTATACAAAGCATACTTACCGGCTACAAATTCGGGATGAAGAACGACATTACGTTGTTGCGACTTGGATTGGATATTTGATAAACGCTCCCAATGAATAAAGTCTTTGGTGCGTACGACTCCGGCATTGGCACAAGCCGACGACAAGTCTCCTTCCGGAGCGTTCGGATCTTTTAACTCAGCACAACATACCCCGTAAATCCAACCATCTTCATGCACTGTAATCCACATATCACACACGGTGGTTTCGATTTCGTGAACGACTGGTTGAGTACTCGAGTATTCCC
>CAMTPD010000193.1 GCA_947074265.1 uncultured Porphyromonadaceae bacterium | reverse complement strand
CGATCGATGAAAGCATTTGATAAAAAACTGTATAACTCGAAAACAGTAGAAGACATCGAAGATCAAGATTGAAAATGAAAAACAAAGCAAGCAGTTAAGCTAAACACTGTCTTAATTTAATATACATGAGAAAAAGAATTTTATTAGTCGGGGTTTGTTCGGCTTTTGCTCTGAGCTCTATATCAATGGTAGCTCAGCAAAAGAAAGACTCAAAACCAGCTGTTGAAGTAACGGCAGAGCAAGTTGCAGCCGCACAAAAGGGAGTAGAGTCTTTAGTAAAAGCACTGAAAGATCCGGGTTATTTCCAATCGAAACTTAATGAAGCTAACGCATTAAGTAGTAACGTAGAACGTAGTGATTTGTATGCTTCTTTATACAAAGAAATTTCATTAGTAGTACGTTTGCAAGAACAGCTAAGTTGGGTCAACCTAGACGCATTGACCATGGCTGTTAATGACATGAAGGGAAAGAAAGGTTTTGACGCGAATAGCGTAGATTCAAAACTTAAAGATTTAAAAGCCCTTGTAGCAAAAGGTTTTAACGGCATTTACAAAAATGATGCATCTGCAATCAAATCTGCAGAAACGGCATTGAAGCTTAATCGTGACGTATTGTTGGCGAATCCGGATATCGATGTAGACAAGTTTATATCGGTACGCTATAATCACGGAAACAGAGCCGACAAGATCATGGCCGGTAGTTTAGGTGTGCAACCAAACAACTGGAGTAATCAAACATCAGCCTCTAGAAACGGATTTAAAGCAGAGATGATTGAAATCTCCGGTCTTAAATCCGGCGATATTAAAACACAAACACTTTACAAACCGGAGGTAGAAGGAGCTGCATTGACAGACCTTGCACCAAACTGGGATGGCGAACGTCTTTTGTTTACATCACTCGACTCTACTCGCAAGTGGCAAGTATTCGAGATGGGAATTGATGGTAAGAACGTAAAACAAGTAACACAAGTAGACGAGCCGGATCTCGAATTCTTTGATGCTGCTTACTTGCCGGACGGACGCATTGTTGCTGTTTCGAATATCGGTTATCACGGTGTACCTTGTGTAAACGGTAGCGACGAAGTAGGTAACATGGTTATCTACGATCCGAAAACAAACTATTTGCGTCGTCTTACATTTGACCAAGATGCAAACTGGAATCCGATTGTATTGCCAAACGGTAAAGTGATGTATACGCGTTGGGAATACACCGACCTTACTCACTACTATTCGCGTATCGTAATGCATATGAACCCCGATGGTACAGAGCAAAAGTCTCTATACGGTAGCGGTTCGATGTTCCCGAATAGTATTTTCGATATGAAACCGCTTCCTGGTCAATCCAATCGTTTTGTCGGTATTATTTCGGGTCACCACGGAGTAGTACGCTCGGGCCGAATGATCATCTTCGATCCGGCAAAGAGCAGAAAAGAAGAAAAAGGAATGGTACAAGAAATACCGTTCAGAAATCGCGAGATCATTCCGGTTGTAAAAGACGAATTGGTAAACGGCGTATGGCCACAATTTATCAAACCATATCCTCTAAGTGACGAAACATTCCTTGTTACGGCAAAATTGTCACCAAACTCTCTTTGGGGTGTATATTTGGTAGACGTATACGATAACATGACGCTTATTGCAGACGCTGAAGGCGAGGGTATCATTCACTCTATTCCTGTAAAGAAACGTCCTACACCGGCAGTGATCCCGGATCGTATCAAACCCGAAAGTAAAGAGGCAACTGTATTTATCCAAGATGTTTACGAAGGTGAAGGTCTGAGAGGAGTACCACGCGGCGAAGTAAAAGCCTTACGTGTATTTGCTTACGAATATGCATACCAACGCACATTGTCAGACCACTACATGCAAGGTATTCAAGCCGGTTGGGATATCAAACGCCTTATCGGAACAGTTCCGGTAGAAGAAGATGGCTCGGTTATCTTCAAGATTCCTGCTAACACGCCTGTATCGCTTCAGCCGCTTGATGAAAACGGACAAGCAATTCAATGGATGCGTAGCTGGATTACAGGTATGCCGGGTGAAGTCGTGTCTTGTGTAGGTTGTCACGAAGACCAAAACACAATTCCGGTTCCTAAGCGTACCATTGCATCAACAAAGAAACCTTCAGAAATCAAGATTGCAGACGGACACATCAGACCGTTTACCTTTGCACTAGAAGTACAACCAATACTAGACAGAGCTTGTATTGCTTGTCACGACGGGTCAAACACAGCAATGCCAAACTTTAAAGACACAACATCAGTGGGTATCACCGACTGGAGTGGAACAAGATACTTTGGCAAAAGTTACTTAGCATTCCACCCGTATGTGAATCGCCAAGGGCCTGAGGCTGATATGTATGTAATGTCTCCATACGAGTACCATGCATCGACAAGTGAAATCGTGCGCATGCTCAATCGTGGTCACCACAATGTGAAGCTTACCGACAAAGAATGGGAAAGCCTTTACACTTGGATCGACTTGAATGCTCCTTATCACAGTGCCTTTAATGCAAACCCAATCAACGGATTTGAGCAATACAGCCGCCGTAAAGAGTTGGCAGATAAATACAACAAAGCAGGTGTAGACTGGAGAAAAGAGATTGCAGATTATGCTGCTTATCTAGACAAACAAGAGAAACCGGCTCCTGTAAAACCAGAACCTGCTCCTCAACCAAAATACAAAGAGGTAAAACAAAAAGGCTGGCCATTGTCGCAAGACAAAATCAAAGAAATGCTTGCTGCTGAAAAAGAAACTCGTAAAGAGATCGAAGTAGCTCCGGGTGTGAATATTGCTTTTGTTCGTGTGCCTGCCGGTAAGTTTGTTATGGGTTCTAATAACGGATATGCAGATCAAGCTCCTGCTCATAAAGCACAAGTGAAGGATGGTTTCTGGATGAGCGAAACCGAACTTACCAATGAGCAATACAATGCATTGGTACCCGAACACGATAGTCGCATCTATGCACAGTTCTGGAAAGACCATACAAGTCCGGGTTATCCTGCCAATCAGCCACAACAACCGGTGGTACGTGTAAGCTATCAAGAAGCAATGGATTACTGTCAGAAACTGTCAAACAAAACAGGTCTTAACGTAACCTTGCCTACAGAAGTGCAATGGGAGTGGGCATGTCGTGCCGGTAGCAATACAGACTTCTGGTTTGGTGATCGCGCGATGGATTTCTCTAAGTTTGACAACCTTGCCGACGTACAACTAGAGAAAATGGCCGTAACAGGTATCGATCCGCAACCAATGAGCAAAGACAATCCTTGGTTCCCATACTACAACTACATTCCGAAGAACGATAAAATCGACGACGGCAACATGCTTCCGGTTCAATCAGGTAACTATCAAGCAAACGCATTCGGTCTAGTAGATATGCACGGTAACCTTGCCGAGTGGACACGCTCAGCTTACCTTCCTTATCCTTACACAGAGAAAGATCAGGCAGGAGCAGCAGTAGACCAAGTGGTAGCACGCGGTGGTTCATGGATTGATAGAGCGAAAGATGCAACTTCGGCTGTACGTCGCGCCTTCCTACCATGGCAACGTGTCAATAACGTAGGTATGCGTATCATTATCGAAGATTAATTTGATTGACATACTTCACAATAAAAATCCCGGACTCATTCGTTGAGTTCGGGATTTTTTTGTGATAATTATTTGAGGATTAAGCGATGCCTAAGATTTTTATATGTTATCTTTAAAAAAGTTTATTATTAGTTTCGAATCGTCAGGTGCCGACCTGACGATTTGTTCTTCGTTAAGAAAAAACTAGTTGATCATAAACCTAATATTATATCTAGATGTCAATTGAATATAAAGTTAATCGAGTATCGTTACCAGACTCCACAGAAGAACAGGAAGTCTTATATCCAAGTGTTGTAACCAGAGGCACAGTAGGAGTGAAAGAGTGGGCAGAATATGCGTCGATGCGTAGTACATTGAGCGAACCCGATGTAATGGCTGCTATGTCTAGTTTGTCTGATTTTATCAGCCATTCTCTAAAGATGGGATACAATGTAAACCTTGAAAAAATCGGATTCCTATCGGTAAAATTGGATACGGAGGTAGAGCTTACTTCCGAACAGTCGAAGTGCATCTCGATCAAGGCCGAGGGAGTGCACTTTAGGTGTGCAAAGGAGTTGAAACAAGAATTGTCATCATCGAAACTTGTTAAAGCTGAGGCGGCTAAACGCACATCTGAATCACTTACTGTTGAAGAACGCAAAGTTGTACTACTTGGCTATTTAGTAGAAAATAAATCTATCTCGTCCCGAAAATACAAAGCTCTTACGGCCTGTAGCAAGCATCAATTACATACCGACCTAGAACGCTACATGCAAGATGGGCTTTTGCATCGCAAAGGGAAAGGGCGAGCTACGCGTTATTACAAAGTATAAAATGCAAGTATATAAAATAAGAAAAGCATCGGTATGAGTCCGATGCTTTTCTGTTTGTTTGCGACGTTAATTACAAACTCTTAAGAAGAATACGCTCTATAACAGTATAGTCGATATTCTGTTTCTCTCCAAGTTTGATGTTTCTTTCTTTAAATCTGAATACGATATCTTTCACTGTATCTTCGTAAACATCTACTTCGCTTAGTTTGGTTGGGATATTAACCGAGCGGAAGAATTGTTCTGTTTTCTTGATAGCAGCTTTTGCTTTTTCTTCAGGTGTACCGTCGGTGATGCCCCATACGCGTTCTGCATATTGTGCAAGTTTGTCCATCTTATCATTGATCATTACTTGTAGCATACTAGGATATAC
>CAMTPD010000192.1 GCA_947074265.1 uncultured Porphyromonadaceae bacterium | reverse complement strand
GCTCGATATAAGGGAGGCTTCTGTGCTATCGAATTTTGCCAAAACTGATTCTCCCTTTGAATCACTTCTGTCTTCTTATTAAAACAATCGGGCAAATCATCAATTGCCAATCCAAAACCAACCTTTTCTACAAGTGGGTATCTTTGCATTATATCTAAAAAAAGTTCCATAAAATTATCGGGACAACTTTCAATTGGCACAACATCCGGATCTGTATAAACAAAGTAATTCGATTCGAACTCTTTAATCAATCCACTTCGCCAAAGTGCAATATGTCCTAGATTCGCTTTTAAAAAATGAACAGAATACTTTGTCTGCGCATAATATTCTAATAATGGAGGATAATCGGAGTCATTATCCAGAATATGAATGTTTGTATAACCTCGCAACTCTAAAGCATTTATCAACTCAAGCAGAAATGTATATCGATTGCGGTTGTTTATGATGATTGGTATTTCTTTTGGATCTGGAGTTTGCATCGGATATCTTTTATTCAAAACCCAAGTGTAGTACGGTTTAAGCATGAAGTAGACCTTATCTATTTGCTTTCCCACTCCTTTTATGAACCATTGAATCGTCTGTTTCATACCAATCCTTTTTTTATCATTTGCAACTCATCTGACACACGCATCCAATAACGCGTCTTTTTATCCTTATTCAAAAGCGTAAATATTGTTTTAGCAGTAAAACTCTTGATAGAATAAAGTGCATACCAAATAGTAGCTTTCGTTTTTCCTTCTGCTTTAAACAAATAAAGATATCGACTACGTAGCAACATCAAGAAAGAACTAAGCTTCATCTCCTCTCCTTTTGCCTCACAAGACATCCCTTGTAAATGGACAATCTTTGCCGTTGGAACCGACAGAATTAAATATCCGTTTTGCTTTATCCGATAATTCAATTCACAGTCTTCGTAATACATGAAGAAATCTGGATCAAAAGCTCCACATTTTTGCAAAATATCTCTTCGCACCATCATGTCTGCGCCTGAAATAAAACCATCGATAGCTTTTACTTCTCCAGAGAAGTTATAATATGCATCCATCTCTAGCTCTTTTTCTAATCCTAACAACTGCTTCACTTCACTCTTGAAGTTAGGGAACGGCAAAAAGGAAACATTTGCTTTATGATCTGAGGTATATAAATTTGCCCCGCAAACTCCTACATCCGGATTTGACTTCAAAGCTTCGTAAAGATAAAGCACAGCATCATTTTTCAATATCGTATCCGGGTTTAAGAAAAAGATGACTTCTCCTTGGGATGCTTGATAAGCAATGTTATTTGCAGCACCAAAACCGACATTCTCCGGCGATGCTATTACTCGAACATCCGGATATTCAGTCCGAATTCGATTTAATGAATCTCCTGAGTTATTGTCTATCACAATAATCTCATAAGAAACAGATTGAGTATTTGACTGTATGGAAGAAATACAATCACAAACCAACTCTTCTGTTTTGTAGTTAACAATGAGAATAGAAACCTGAACTAAACACATAATTTGTATTTACTTACTCAATAGTTTTTTCAAACTATCTGATATTAATTGATTAGCATCTTTTGAAATCTGCAAAAAATAGAATGCAGGTAAGGCGACAACAGCTATAAGCCCTGTTCGTACGATACCATCTATCCATGGATTGGAAAGTGAAGGAATAAAAATATTTACAAGAATACAACAAGCCACCAATAAGAATTGCTTGAATAAAGGTATCGAATAAGGATTTGATTTTAATTTAGTAAAAACCAACCACTGCTGAGATCCATAACTAACCAAACAGGTAAGAGTAGTAGCTAAAGCCGCACCTGTAATACCATAAATAGGAATCAAAAAATAATTTGAAACAATGGTTACTCCCGAAATGAAGAATACAAAATAAAGCCCCCAGTGATAAAAGCGAGAATAACTAATCAAGTTTGTACCGAAGGCTAATGAGACTTCTACCAACTTTGATAATCCCAAAAAGAAGAACACCCATTTACCTTGTTCAAACCCATCTCCATTAGGGATAATGTCGAAAATATTATTGATATTAATCCAGATAAAAAGAAACACAAAGCTTCCCGCTATGAACTGATGCAAAGCAACATTACGATAAATACGATTGGCCTCTGCAAAATCGCCCAACTTTAGTGCGGTAGC
Organism: uncultured Porphyromonadaceae bacterium; assembly: GCA_947074265.1. Taxonomy (GTDB): domain Bacteria; phylum Bacteroidota; class Bacteroidia; order Bacteroidales; family CAMTPD01; genus UBA12018. The sequence continues at coordinate 2,650 of CAMTPD010000192.1, read as the reverse complement.
TGCTATAGGTGCAGAAATTGCCGTAATAGATCGAGCCGGAATATCAATAGTAGCTACCATGAAGAATGCAATGGTATATACAGCTGTATAATCTAACCCCATTTGCGAGCTGATCATAAAAATGTCAATCTTGCTTACAATAGAACCACCTATGGCTCCAATCATCAAAATCAATGTATAATTACGTGCATCGGTACGCAAGGAAGGTGATACAAAAGAAGAATCATGTTTTAAAGATATTGATGTGATTCTCGATAAATAATATAAGTTTGCCAGCATAGCAAACAAAAATATGATGGTATTCCCTACAATCAATCCTGTAACTTGGATAACATCGAAACCGTATAATAAATAAAGTCCTATTAATAATACACGAATCAATACCTCTCGAATAAACTTCGGAATTGCAATTCGCATCTGAGCAGATGCATACGTTTCGAATACCCCGAGATAAACTAAAGCAAAAGCTAAAGGTATAACCCAATCATAATAGTCGACAAAAAGCTGTGATTTTGTTGAAAAGTATCCCCCTAGCGGTTCACTCAAAAAAGCAAACAATGGAAGAAATACTGCACACCCAACAAGAGGGATAGCTATTAAATAGAAAAAGAAGCCATTATTTCTCTTTTGTTCATTTTTGAAATACGGAAAGAAACGCAAAGCACTTGATGTTACACCCAACTGTGCAAATCCAGCCAAAAGTAGAGCGGCTTCATTCATAACCCGAATCAAACCAATCTCCTCTTTCGATACAAATTTGGTAAGAATAAAGAATGTTGAAAGAAAGCCTATAAAAGCTCCTAAGTAATTGATTACAGACCCTTTTATGCTTTGTCGAACTACAAGATTCATTTAATTAATTTATTTTGTTCCTATCCCCTCATAAGCAAATCCCTCGTTATGAAGTACAGATGGGTCAAAGATATTACGTCCGTCGAAGATAACCGGATGTTTCATTGCTCTTTTTATAACTTTCCAGTTTGGCAAACGAAACTCTCTCCACTCTGTTACCAACAATAAAGCATCGGCATCAAGAACTGCATCGTAGATATCTGTTGCAAACTCAACGGTATCTCCCATAATTTTCTTTGCTTCTTCCATTGCCACAGGATCATACACCTTAACTTTACAACCTGCATCAAGCAACTTATCGATAAGCACGACCGATGGAGCCTCTCGCATGTCATCCGTTTCAGGCTTGAAGGAAAGTCCCCAAATCGCAACCTGCTTGTCCTTTAGATCTCCAAGAAAGAACTTCGCGAACTTGGTAAACAATACATTTTTTTGAAATTCATTGACACGGTCTACGGCACTGATTACCTCCATAGGATAACCAAACTCATTGGCTGTTTTAATCAAAGCTTTCACATCTTTCGGAAAACAAGACCCGCCGTAACCACAACCGGCATACAAAAACTTATTACCAATACGTGCATCACTACCAATCCCATTACGTACCATATTGATATCGGCACCTACGATCTCACATAGATTTGCAATATCGTTCATAAAGCTAATGCGTGTAGCAAGCATTGCATTGGCAGCATACTTCGTCATTTCTGCCGAAGGAATATCCATAAATAAAACACGGAAGTTATTGATCAAGAATGGTCTATACAACTGAGTCATTAACTCCTTTGCACGTTCCGACTCAACACCAACAACCACTCTATCAGGACTCATAAAGTCTTTTATAGCTGCACCTTCTTTCAAAAACTCGGGATTCGAGGCTACATCGAAAGGTATCTCTAATCCTCTTGTTACTAAAGCTTCATGAATCGCCGCTTTTACTTTTTGAGCAGTACCCACAGGCACCGTACTTTTATTGACCACCAATAGGTAATCCGACATCGAATTACCTATCTGATGGGCAACATCCAGCACATATTGAAGGTCGGCACTACCGTCTTCTTGCGGAGGAGTTCCCACCGCAATAAATACAATTTGAACATTGTCTATAATATCTTCAAGACTCGTTGCAAATTTAAGACGTCCGGCATCGGCATTACGCAAAACCAACGTTTCTAGTCCTGGTTCATAGATTGGGATTACTCCTTTACGAAGTTTATCTACTTTCTCTTTGTCGATATCAACACAAGTAACATCAACACCCATTTCCGCAAAACAAGTTCCCGTAACTAAACCGACATATCCGGTTCCAACAATCGCTATGTGCATAGTTTTAAATATTATCTTATCTCGCTACCCGGTTTTACAGGAGCAGAAGGTTGAACGAATACTAATTTACCATCAGCATCTTCCGCCATAAGAATCATTCCTTGGCTTTCGATACCTCTCAATTTTCTTGGTTCAAGGTTTACTAAGATCGATACTTGTTGGCCTACAACCTCTTCTGGTTTAAAGTGCTCAGCAATACCAGACACAACCGTACGTTTGTCGATACCGGTATCTACCAATAACTTCATCAACTTCGAAGTTTTAGGAACCAACTCTGCTTCAAGAATAGTACCCACACGAATGTCCATCTTCATGAAATCGTCGAATACAACATTCGATTTAGCAGGAGCAGCTTTGTAGTTTGCCAATTCGTTTGCCTTCTTTGTATCAAGAAGCTTTTGAACCTGAGCTTCGATTACGCTATCTTCGATTTTCTCGAACAATAGTTCTGCTGCATTCATTTGGTGACCTT
>CAMTPD010000191.1 GCA_947074265.1 uncultured Porphyromonadaceae bacterium | reverse complement strand
GGCATACGAGCTTCGCCGGAGTGACTGGAGTTCAGACGTGTGCTCTTCCGATCTGATAACAAAACCTCCGTTGCGCTACCATCAGGAGCCATACATTTAAACTCTCCGCTAAAATAGTCGGCCACATAAACACCGTTCGCAGCCGCCTCAACTCCGCGAGTACCTTTTCCGCCCGTCGGATAAAACTCTCGGATGCCATATAAGAATCCTGCATCATTCGGAATATCATCAAACGACTTTAACGAAGGAACTGGAGAGCGTCCCTCTTTACTCGCTTCGATTCGCTCGTGCATAGCATCCCGATCTATCGCACACACTTCGTGCGTTCCGGCAAGAGCGACAAACAAAGTCTTATTATCGAGAGAAATGGCAATATCATTCGGATTTGCAGCCCCTCTTTGTGGCGTATCTAGTAATACCGTTGTTAATAAAGAATCTCCTTGCAGGTCTATAATCGACATTGCATTGGTCATCATCCACCCTCTGTCGAGTTGATTCGTTGGCAACTGATAGCGCGCAATTAAGTGCACGACATAAGCAAAGTTACCTTGTTTATCAACCACCCCGTCCTTTACATCCGTGGCACCGTTTGGTAAAGCAATGCGTCCCGAAACGTTACCACCTTGCACATCCAAGATATCAAGAGCAGAAGCCGTCGGAAATTGTGTAGCCGCCTCTTCGGGAAGGTTATTTAGCACCAATATCTTTGTATCATTGGCATAAGGTAGTAGCGCAATCGGTTCACGGCCCACCTTTACCTTTGAAGCAACCGTTGCTGTTGCCGGATTGGTAACACCTTCGATCTTCCACACTTCATTATTGTGTCGCTGTGCTACCCAAACAGCATTAGCATTTCCTGTTTCACAAATAGCCGAAGGCGTATAGCCCAACGAAACACTCCCCTCCTCCCTCATCGAGCTCGGGTTTACTTTGATCAGTTTTCCGTTGGCATTGCCGGTAAGTAGCCAAACGCCACCGTCTGCCACAGTCGCCAAGTTATTGATGGGTTCGCTTACCTCCAATATCCCCTCTCGGGCATGCGTATTTCGATCAAACTTAATAAATTTATTACCTGCGTTATCTACAAGAAAGATTGTTGTTTCGCTCGGATCTATCAATAACTTTTCGGGAGCAAAAACGGAATTGTTTGTACAAGATGAAGTCACAACCAATATGCAGCCCGATAACAGCGCGAATGTATATTTCATAGTATGTTTCATAATGTTAGAGATTGCATGTATGCACGAACAGCCTCTTTCTCGGCTGTTTCGGCCTCTGTTCTTTTCGATTGATAATAGTCGTAAAACTTCAATTCGTCGTCCGACCAATTATTCGCCTCTTTGTAATCGCCCACAAAAGGAACCAACAAATCAATCCACAATGCAACCCTATCAATCTCTTCGGGTGTAATCTTCGTATTGCCGTGTCCCTTCTTCAATCGTGCAATCAAAATACTTGTTGTCGCACCGGCCGTATAAGGCTTCAACAACGTAGGCTCAGACATGGCACTTACCCAGTTCATTTCCGGATGCTCCGCATTACCTTGCCACGAGTCGTTTCCATCTGTCGTCTTGCGAGCATTCGTCAAATTCAAATAAGCTGCACTGTATTTTCGTTTCGTTTGCTGGTCAATCACCTTTAGGTCGCCGGTCAAACTCATCTTTTGCTTCGAACCATCGTGGCACGACACACAGTGGTTATCGAGAATCGGTTGAATCTGTTCTTGAAAGCTAAAACCGATGATCGGATGAATTGCCGAAGGAGTTATCCCTTGAATACCTTTATTCATCGCAATAGACGTAGCGTGGTTGGTAAGCGGCACACTGTTTTTATGCTCGTGACAACCTACACAACTCTGCACCTCTCCCGGCTGAAGCGTAGACCAACTACGCATGGTTTGCACCACGTATCCGTTCGAATCCAATGCTTGGAAATAAAGCGGCATGCGAGCAGGCACTTCAAAAAAAGCAGAACCATCTTCATAGACATCCACCGTTCCGTGCACTTTTTTGATATCCCAAGCCGCGTTACCCACACCTACCGGAGACGAAGCATGCGAACCGCCACCTTTACCTTCGTTAAAAGCCATTCCAACTCCGGCCGAGCGAAACTCCAACTCCACCACACGAAGTTGCTTTACCGTACCCGGCTCTACACCTTCGAGTCCGTTGCCCGCATACACATTTTGCATGTAATACACACCATTCGGCTGATTATAGTCTACCGTAGTTGCACGCTCAAAAGGTCGTTCTCGTTTGGTAATAAGGCGCGGCTGATTACACGAGTTCTCATTATCGGCAATCAACAGCTCACGCTCGCCGTCGGTCGTCATCCAGTAAATACCGAAATACATCGGTTGTGGCGCATCGTAACCGGTTGGCGAGTAAGACACCAAAAACTCTTTCTCGTTAAGCGGTTCCGGGTATTGAAACTGCTCCCCATACTGTCCGTAACTATCAATACGTTCCGCTTTGGGTTGTCGCATCGGAGCCACAAACATCACACCTTGGTTCTCGTCGCGTCCTGCTTCGGGATCAATAATTGCAAGTTTGCCGTGCTGCGGAGAGTGGTGACCTGTAAGCGTAGCCATTATTTTGCGTGTACCCGGTATCTGCCTTGGATGCGTAGCCGTAGTAGGGAACCAGCTATTAAGACCATAGTATTCGGCCTGCCCCGTACCATCGGGATTCATTTGGAAAAGCGGTTGCGTAAACACCTGTCCGCGGTCGTTGTAATCCCAACGTGTATAGACCACTCTACCGTCTGATAATAAAGTAGGAGCTACCGTATGCACTTGGTCAAAACCAAGACGTCGCATGTAATTCCCATCTCGGTTACAAGTATACAAGTTACTCACCTCCGTGTACCAACAGTCTACCGAGGTGCCACAACGGGTAGAGTTGAAAAGAATATCATCGTTTGGCAGGTAAATACCTTCAATATCCGCAAAACCCAATCCCGAAGTAAGTTGCTTCATCTTACCCGAAGCCAAGTCCATTTCATAAATATGGTAATCATCTTCCTCGAGCGACTTCTTCCACGAAAACAAAAGATCCTTTCCATCAAAGTGCACTTCGGGATCACGAATCACACCCGACGAATCTTTTAAGATAGAAGTCTCCGAAGCCCAAATACCATCCATCTTGAGTCGGGCAAGCTCTGTTCCGGGCAAATAGCAACGTTCGTTACGCGCATCAGACAAACCTTCGGTATATGCAAAGAACGACGGACGGAATACCCGAAACTTTGTAAACACCACTTCGGGCGTTTCTTTACTAAATCGAGCCAAACGCGCTTCGCGTCTTTTCACACACGCATTAATGTACGTATCGAGCGACTTATTTACATCCGCATCACTCGTAAGCTGATGCTTTTTCATTCGGTTGCTCAATTGCGAAGCAAAGTTGTCGGTAAACCAATTTACCTGCTCACCATCTTGCAACCACCAGTCGTATAATATCGGATAATTTCCTTGCAATTCTTTGTGTGCGTCACCAATGCGTCGGCGCAAACTATCTTGCGAAATCACGGAAACATCGCGCATGATTCCGTCGTAGTTTGCAAGCAGGCACTGCTTAAAGCCTTCGGTATCGGCTACCGCATGTAAGCGTGCAGGCTCTTGCGTGCAACTACTCAGAAAAAGAGCCACTCCGCCAAGAAGAAATGTTATTCTCGTTTTCATGATACATAATTTAGAGAAGAGAGATTAGTTGTTAAGATTGATAGAAGATAAGGTATACGGTTTATCATGTTTCGTATTTACTTTATCCGGTCCGGTAACAATATCGAAGCACGAAACTACCAATTGCCCATTCCAAACGATCGGTTCGCCCGGTTGGTCTAGTCCGCCGTCGCTGCCATCGCAATCGGGACTTTTAGCAATACGCGTAATGACGCCCTGAGGCGTAACCTTCGCAACCGCATTTTCCGAAAAGTCGGCCACATAGATATTATCCGCATCATCCACACAAATACCATCCGTAGTGCGAAGATTATCAAGATCGACTGCCCACAATGTATTCGAAGCAACGTTACCGTTTGCATCAAATGTTATCTTATACAGCGAACCATCACCGAAGTTACCCACAAAGAGATTCCCTTTCGAATCAAACACCAACCCGTCGGCACCATACTGCACTTCGGGATTCTGCGTAACGAAAGTTGTAATCAGATTAGGGTCGGAAGCCGAGTTTTCAACAACGATATCTTGATCGTCCAAGTTGAAAGCATACACACCGCTCACGAGTTTTCCCGACGAATCCTTTATATTACCCAGCATACTCTGCGTTACGTATGCCTTTCCGTTCAAGATGCGCACGCCGTTGGGGTGCTCCATTCCCGAAGCAACGGTAACAATGTTCGAAGGCTTTCCATTCTCAAACTGCACACGAAGCAAACGACCTTTGTTTTGCGCCTCCGCCTTTCCGGTCCACCCTTGATTGTCGCAAATGTAAAGATCCCCGTTCGGAGCAAAAGCAATTCCCATAGGAGCGGCATAGCCGGTTTCCGACAATGCCGGCACGTCAAACCACTTTGTTATATTCTTATTCTGATCGATTTTGACAAGGCAAGCCGGTTGCGACTGATCGGCAAAGTTGGGACAAGCTAAAATCAAATTACCCGCTTGGTCAATTGCCATACCATCCGGTGTAGGGCAATACTCGGGAAGCACGGCAAACAATTCAGGTTTTGTTGTTGCCTCCGTACAACTAGTTAGTAAACACGAGCATACTCCAAAGAGAAGATACTTTGTTGCTTTCTTTAGATCGGAAGAGCGTCGTGTAGGGAAAGAG
>CAMTPD010000190.1 GCA_947074265.1 uncultured Porphyromonadaceae bacterium | reverse complement strand
CGACACGGCGCTCTTCCGATATAAGCGAAGGAAAAGAAAATCAAGGCTTGGCAGAAACTGTGGTAAATAAATCATCCCTATATAATCCGGTAACGGCACAGTTGTCTGATACTACACAATTGGCTTTGTACTGTGACCTGAAGCCCGAAACATCTTTACTTCATTTCGTAGATGTACAATGCAAAGAAATAAAAACCGATAAAGGCGTGATTCGTCCTGCCGACGAAACCATCAACGGGCAGCGAGTAGCTGTGGCCGTGCAAGATGCCGGTACCGAAAATGTTGCCGCATTTCGTATTCCGGGCCTGGCAACTACAAAAGACGGAAGCCTTATCGCGGTATACGATGCGCGTCGCGAATCGAGCCGAGACCTGCAAGGTCACATGGACATTGGAGTGAGCCGCAGTACCGACAAGGGGCAAACGTGGGAACCGATGCGTGTGGCGCTCGATATGAAAACATGGGGCGGACTTCCCGAAAAGTTTAATGGCGTGAGCGACGCATGTGTATTGACCGATCCGAATACCGGCACAATCTGGGTAGCCGGTTTGTGGATGCACGGCATTCTCGACAAAGACGGCAAGTGGATAGAAGGGTTGAATGAAGAAAGTAAAAACTGGCAACACCAATGGGTGGGGCGTGGTTCGCAGCCCGGACTTGCACCGAAAGAGACCTGTCAGTTCCTTATTTCGCGTAGCGACGACGATGGAAAAACCTGGTCGGAACCAATGAATATAACCGAACAAACTAAGCGTCCCGAATGGTGGCTGTATGCACCGGCACCGGGACAAGGTATTGTAATGAAAGACGGAACACTTGTATTTCCTACACAGGGTCGCGATGCGCAGGGGATGCCTTTCTCGAATATAACCTACAGTAAAGATGGTGGTAAAACGTGGACTACGTCAAATCCATCGTATACAAATACAACCGAGTGTGCCGTTGTGGAACTAAACGACGGAAGCTTGATGCTAAACATGCGTGACAATCGCAATGGAGCAGAAAAAGGGGAGAAGAACGGACGTGCCGTGTTTGTAACGAACGATTTGGGTAATACCTGGACCGAACATGCTTCGTCTCACGGAGCATTGAACGAACCGGTTTGTATGGCATCGCTTCACAAGCATGAATACGGAAAAGGAAAGAATGCGAAATCTGTTTTGCTTTTCTCCAATCCCGATAGCAAATACCACCGTCATCAGATTACCATCAAGGTAAGCACAGACGAGGGCAAGAGCTGGAAAAAAGGAGTTCTTCTCGACGAAGGTTACGGCTGGGGGTATTCATGTATTACTTCCGTATCCGACGACCTGATTGGTATTTTATACGAAAGTAGTCGTGCGCACATGACGTATCAATTGATTCCTCTAAAAGAGATATTGTATTAATTGAAATATGAACGAACAGGCTCGTTTTGCGGTCTCAATCCGGTATTGAACGCAAACGAGTCTGTTTTTTTGTTAGATGAAGCCCTGGTACGACAAAAAAGAAACTGACCAATTGTCGTTTTCAAGGACAATTGCATTACGCATTGTTTTTATTGTCTATAACCTCGATCGTTGCGAAGAATCGAAAAGAAAGAAGACGATGGATATTGGTTACAACTTGTATCGGCTCAACTTGCTGAGAATCCTTTCAGCACAAACCATATAGTAGGAGAGGGCAGGTGTCGCAAGCTCATCAAAACAACGGAACAAACAATACCCTTATTTGCTTTACGTTTTCAATGAAAAGTGTTTTACGTCGTCGTTATGAGTGAAATCAGTCTTCGTTGAAAACGTTTTTGCGTTTCAGTGGTGACTGTTTTCGGTCACGCAGCGTGCCTCATTTACTTGTCCCGAAAAGCAAACAAGCTTCTCAAAAGAAGTAAATAAGGTATTTTCAAGAACCAAATAAGCTTTTTCGACAAACTAAACTAGGTTTTTGGGCAAAGCAAGCATGGTTTTAGGCAAAATAGACCTCCGATAATTCTAAAAACTCCATTTTCTTAAACCTAAAAAACAACGAAGATCACCCATCTAGCATCAAATATCCCAATTTAAACACCAAAAGAACGTCTCTTTTAGCACAACTCATTTCCCCGAAAACAAGGCTTAGTGTATATTCTTTTAATCCTGCTTTAAAGGACTTTGATAAATAGAAAGTTGCCTCTAAACAAGAAAGCCGCCCCGACAATGAAGTCGAGACGGCTTTTGTTTCTTATAGCGTGTTTGCTTATTTCATTTCGAAACCAACTACAGCCCAATTGTTCTTGCTGTCTTGCGTAAATAACTGCAAACCGTATTTGTTGCATTCTTCTTCAATTGCAGGAATGTCTTCGGTGTAGAATCCACTCATGTAAAGTGTTGCCCCTTTGGTCATACATGCTGCGTAACGATTGATGTCGTTTAGCAAAATGTTGCGGTTGATGTTTGCAATGATAATGTCGAAGCGGTCGCCCTCTAGCAATTCTGCCGCGCCAAGTTTAACTTCTACGTTCGGAGTCTTGTTTAGCTCAACGTTTTCGACCGAGTTGTTGTATGCCCATTCGTCGATGTCAATCGCTACGATTTCTTTTGCGCCACGCATCGATGCAAGGATACCAAGAACGGCTGTTCCGCAACCCATATCCAATACGCGCTTGCCTTCTACATCCATCTTAAGAATTTGAGAAAGCATAAGAAACGTAGTTTCGTGATGACCTGTACCGAATGCCATTTTCGGGTCGATAAGGATTTCGTATGTAGTTTGTGGAATGTCTTTGTGGAAAGTGCTATGAATTACACACTCGTTGCCCACTACAATAGGTTGGAAAAAGTTCTTTTCCCACTCTTCGTTCCAGTTTTCCGTTTTGATGAACTTATCTTCGTACGACAAGGTTGCTTCAAGTGGAAACTCGGCAATAACCTGATCAATATTTTCTTTGCTGAATTGATTTACCGGAACATAAGCCTTTAGTGTATTTCCTTCTGTAACGAAGCTTTCAAAGCCAATTGGTGACAATTCTGCGGCAAGTACATCGCTCACGATTTCAGAATCTATCTCAGAATCAATCAAGAAACTCACTTCTACGTAATCCATATTGCTATTTTATTTGTTCTTTATTTAGAAGTGCGAAGATACGCTTTTCTATATTGATATACATGCATGCAGCCTTTTATTTGTAAATGGCATCTTTGTAAATAGGAAGAATCGAAACAAGTTATTCTTAATGTAATTTGTTTGACGAACTGCAAATGTTAAAGATTATATACCTGCTTGCTTAAATAAAGCAAGAAAGTATATTTGTATAGACGATTCTTTATGCATTTGTAACACAATAGTTTTTAAACCGGACAGTCTCTGTTTGGTCTTATTGTAAGTTATATTTGTTGGTGTCAAAATTAATCATAAGAGGAGAAACAAGTTATGAAACTATTCAAACTATCTTCTATTTTGTTGATGGGTATCGCTTCATTAAATGCTTTTGCGCAAAACAGCGAATGGGATGACGATATTTATTCTGCTAAAAAGAAGAAAAGCGTTCCTGAGGTTCAGGAATACAAAGCCGTATCGAAAAGTAAATCGGCACAAGTTGTGATTACGCCCTCTAATAATACTCGAACCGCAGATCGTGATGTTGATGAATACAACAGACGCGGCGGAAATAGAGATTATACCTCTCAAGATACAAATGATACAATTGTTCCGGTTTCAGATACCGAATATACAGAGCGTATTGTGAAGTTTCATGATCCTGCAAGGATTACAATTGTAGGAGCAGATGAAGTGAACTTGTACGTTGACGACGATGGCCGCTTGGTTTCGTATGATACAGATTATAGTTCAAATTCTCGTTCAAACGTAAACATAAACCTCGGATTCAACAGTTGGTATGATCCATGGTGGGGTTCTCCTTGGGGCTGGAACTCATGGGGGCCATCTTGGAGTTTCGGCTGGAATTCTTGGTGGGGGCCTTCTTGGAATATGGGCTGGGGCCCATCCTGGGGTTGGGGTCCTTCATGGGGCTGGGGCCCATCGTGGGGATGCGGTTGGTACGATCCTTGTTGGGGACCATCTTGGGGAGGCCACTATCCTGTTTATGCTCCTGCTTATAAGAACTATCCGGGCGGAAGAGCCACTTCTTATGCTGGTGGCAGATGGTCGTCAGGTAATAGAACTACAGCCGGAGATAGATCGAATCGCGTAACTTCGGGTAGAGGAACTTCTAATAGAACTACAGCAACGAGAACCGATGGCGATCGCACAAGTAATCGTGTAAGTAACCGTGTTGGTGTGAACAGAAATGATCAATCAGGTGTTACTTCTTCAAGTTCTGGTAGAACAAGAATTGGAACAGATAGAAACTCAGGCAACAGAGTCGAATCGAATAGAGTGAATCAAAACAGAGAACCGATTACCAGAGATTATAATAACAGTAATAATAATTACAATAATAATCGTTCATCGGGTAGTTTCTCTTCTCCATCGAGAGGTAGCAGTAGCGGAAGCTTCGGCGGTGGAAGTGTAGGTGGCGGAAGCAGTAGCGGAAGTCGCAATATGGGTGGTCGCAGTGGCGGCGGAAGAAGATAATATAAGCAGAAAAATAGATAGACTATGAAACGTTTAGCAATAGTTTGTGCATCTACGCTCTTAATCGCAGGCGATGTTTGGGCGCAAGGTGAAATAGATGCATATCGTTACTCGCAGACAGAAGTTACCGGTACCGCTCGTTCAATGAGTATGGGGGGGGCGTTCGGAGCATTAGGGGGAGACATCTCTTCGATTGCAATCAATCCGGCTGGTAAGATCGGAAGAGCACACGTCTGAACTCCAGTCACTCCGGAGAATCTCG
>CAMTPD010000189.1 GCA_947074265.1 uncultured Porphyromonadaceae bacterium | reverse complement strand
CAGTCGCTCAACTTTACGCTCGACAAACTATTAGGGCTTGATTCGATCGGTATCTCACTAACCGAAAACGGGGCCATGACTCCGAATGCATCGGTAAGTGGTATCATGATCGCGCATCCTGATGCTCAGTATTTCCAGATCGGAGCTGTGTCTGAAGAGCAAGCTGAGGACTATGCAAAACGTAGAGGCTGCGAACTTTCAGACATTCGCAAATACCTAAACGCAAACATGTAATCGGATTCGATTTATACAATAAAAAGCGGCAATCTTATTCGTTGATTTACTCAGTTGAATAAAGATTGCCGCTTTTCTGTTTTATAGCTTAGCGTAACGTCCTAAAAGCGTTACAGCAGATAGATTGCTTTGTTGCGTTGCGGGATTGCTTCGCCGATGATCGCCGCATCGGGATGAAGTCCACTGGCATGCAGATCGGCCAAAAGGGAATCTGCTTTGTCTGCATCGACGGCTATGAGTAAACCGCCCGAAGTTTGTGCGTCGCAAGCAACCATTTTATGCTCGGTAGAGCAGGTGTTTGCCACATGAATGTCGTCCTTTACATACTTCAGGTTGCGGAAAGCAGCCCCCGGAACACATCCCATTTCAAGCAGGTCGATTACCGAAGGAAGTATAGGCAGTTTGTCACTTTCGAATTGAATGCTCACGCCACTAGCTTGTGCCATCTTTGTGGCATGCCCCAAAAGACCAAAGCCCGTTACATCCGTTGCACCCGTAATATGATACGGACGCATGCATTCAGCACCCACTTTATTCAGCAACTTCATTTGAGCCAATGCCGCTTCGTAGGCAGCATCTTCGGCCATGCCAAGGCGTTGCGCCGCAATCAATACACCGATACCAAGCGGTTTCGTAAGGATTAGTTTTTGTCCCGCCTTGATACCACTATTCGTTACCAGTTTGTCGGGATGAACGGTACCTACCACCGCAAGTCCGTATTTAGGCACGGCATCTTCTATTGTGTGTCCGCCCATTGTAAACGCACCCGACTCGTTGATTTTATCTTGTCCGCCGGCAAGAATATCCCTTAATACCGTAAGCGGAATGTCTTGCGAAGGAAACATTGTCAGATTAAGACTCAACAGCGGAGTGCCGCCCATCGCATACACATCGCTCAAGGCATTGGCGGCCGCAATTTGGCCAAACGTATACGGATCACTGCATACCGGCGGAAAGAAATCCGTTGTAACGATCAGTGCCGTTTCGTCGTTGATTTTGTAAACACCCGCATCATCGTGCGTTTCGATGTCTACCATAATATTGCTGCTTTTGAGCAGTGGAATTGTATTGAGCAGTTCGGTAAGCTCCGTTGGAGCAAGTTTGGCCGAACAGCCACCATACTCTACCGTAGAGAGCAGGTCGAAAGTATCTTGATTCATGCTGTTTCAGTTGTTAGGGTTGCAGGATAAAGCGTCATGGCAAGTTGCGCTTCGGTCATTACACGACAAAAAGCATCGAGCTCCGCTTGCGGAACGAAGATGCACATACCGCATTCTGACGAAATATGTTCGGGTACACTCAGCACCTTAGTCGGTAAGTGTGCCTGTTGGCATAACTTGTCTGCCTTTATCACCATTCGGGCCGATGCAAAAACGGCTATTTTATCTTCATTTACATGCATGGTGAATTGCTTTTGCAAGAAGTTCGAAATCGGCAGCAGTGTGGTAAGGCGAAGCCGCGATACGCACTGTGCCCGTAGGAAATGTATTCAATGTTTTGTGTGCCAAAGGCGCACAATGCAGTCCGGTTCGTACCTCAATATCGTTATCGAAGAAAAGACGATTACCAATAGTAGACGGTTGCACATGCGCATGTGTAAACGAAATCAATTCGCTTTGCATGGCAGGATTTGCCGCACGCAATACACGCACGCCGTCAAAAGATGCAATCTCGTCGATCAAAGACATGAAATCTTCACGTGTGTGAAGCGGTTCGGGACGATGCAAAAGAGCTGCGTTCAATCCTGCTATTCCGGTAAGATTCGGCGTGCCGGCCTCGTACCGGTCGGGCGTTTCTTCGGGCATATCATATTGGTCAGACTTGCTTCCCGTACCGCCTGCAACGAGAGGCGATAGAAGTTCTCGAGAGAAAAAGCCCCCGATACCCGTAGGGCCGAGCAGTCCTTTGTGTCCTGTAAAAGCCACGGCATGCAGTTCCCATGCATCGGTAAATACCGGCGTGTAACCGAGCGACTGTGTTGAGTCGAGAACCAAGCGCAGCTGATTTATTTTTGCCCAATACGCAATTTGCGCCATTGGTTGAATTGCACCATTTACGTTACTAGTGTGGTTGATAACCACGATATCGTTTTCGGTAACAGGCAAAGCTGTCAGCTTTTCGATGTCTACCGTACCGTCAGACAAAGCAGGAAGCATACAGATCTCAATACCCCGTGTTTGGGCAAGCTGAGTAAGCGGACGCATCACGGCATTGTGCTCTAGTGGCGAAATCCACACTCTTTGGTAAGGAGCCATTCCTTTGAGAATCCAATTGAGGGCTGTAGTAGCGTTGATTGAAAAGGCAACTTTCTCGGCCTCGCAACATCCAATTGCTTCAGCGACGTTGTCACGACACATTTCGGTCATTTCCGTAGCCTGTTGCACACGCCCATAGGCAGCCCGTCCGTCTGTTCCGCCACATGTTGTAAGATATTCTGCGATTGCCAGAGACACTTGTGCCGGTTTCGGAAAACTAGTACTGCCGTTGTCGAAGTATAGATTCATAGCTTCGCTGTTTTAAGATTAAATAGTTTGTTTGTCGATCACGGATAGATTACATGTCCTGTATTGGCAAGAAGCGAGGTTATTTTGTACATATTGCCGATCATGCCTACAGCCAATTGGTTTTTTACATCGTAATAGTCGAGGCATGTACCGCAGGCAACGATCGAAACCCCTTTGTCTTCCAACTCCTGCAACGAAGCAGCCGTGTCGGTTCCTTTAAGAGCTACCATTACTCCACTGTTGTACAAAACAATTGCTTCGGGAAGTGTGTCTACCTCTTTAAGAGAGTTGATAAACGCACGCAACAAGATTTTGCCCAGTTCGTCGTCGCCCGTCCCCATGGTATCGCCTTTGATGGCAACCATATATGCTTTGTTTTGAGTCGTATTGCAATAAGCCGCAGCATCGACCTCTTCGTTTACGGCAGCGGGTTTCTCAAATGTAATGGTAAACAAAGAACCATCTTGCTTGTAAGAAGGCGTAATCTTTAGTTCGGCCAGATAACTCATCAAGTTTTGAAACGCCGTTTCGTTGTCCGAGATTACCTCAATGGTTTCGCCCTCAGAAGCTTCTGTGATTCCTTTCTTTGTAAGAATAAGTGGAGCCGGACACAACTTGCCCAGCGTATTTATCTGTTTCATAAATCGGATGATTGTTGTATGATTTTACGTAATTCGGTTGCGGTAGCCGTAGGGTCGTCGTTCGGGGCTTGGTAGGAGTGGGTAAGCTTCCACGATTTTTCGTACGACTTGTTGTAGCCTTTGTCGTAATAGACCATTGCTATTTTAATAGCCTCTTCGATATTTCCTTGGTTTAGCAATTCGACGGCGGCCTTCACCTTTTCAGGTCCCATGCGTCGTTCTATTCGTTTGAAAGAGTCGATCAGTTCGTCGGTCGAGAACTTTCCGTACTCCTCTTTGATACGTTCGATTCTGCATGCTTCGGGAATGGTAAAGTAAATAAACTTCGAACTGCGCATGCGTGCGAATAGTTGGGGCGGAAGATAGCATTTGCCCGTGGTAAGACCTTCGCCTTCGCACCAGATCGGCTTATTTAGATCAAATCCGCGAAATGCATGATGCAGGTCATTGATAAACTGCTCGGTTGTAGGTTGTGTAGCTTGTCCGAGTCCGCCAAATGCAGACCCTTTGTGGTTTGCCAGCGCTTCAATGTCGAGCACTTGCTCACCAAGATCTTGCAAAGCATGCAAGATATCTGTTTTGCCGCAACCGGTAGGGCCTCCCACAATATACATGTCGAAAGGTTGTTCGAGCAGATCAATAAACGATTGTCTGTAAGCTTTGTATCCGCCGGTAAGGAGCTTTACTTGCAATCCTGCCGTACGAAGCAGCCAGGCCACACTGTTACTGCGCATCCCTCCTCGCCAACAATGCAGGTAGATGGTTTTGCCGTTGGAGATCTTCTTGGCATCTTTTACAAGTTGTGCCAGCTTAGAACCAACAAACTCAAGCCCTTTCTCTACGGCTATCTCTTTGCCTTGTTGTACATAGAGTGTGCCTACTACAACTCGCTCTTCGTTGGTAAAGAGCGGAAGGTTATATGCTGAAGGAATATGCCCTTGTTCAAACTCGGCCGGAGTACGCACATCGATGATGACACCGTTTTTGCTTTCGTCGATAAACGCATCGGGCAATAACTCATTTCTCATGTTTCCGTCAATTTTTATTCAAATGTAACGATTCGTGAGATATAAATAGAATAACATCGAATGAACAATGCTTAATTTTTGATGTTTATAGGAATGTGGGTGTAATACACTCAAAATAAAGCAGGTTCTGCTAAAAAGGAAAGAAATAGATTATTGTTTTTGGTTTAAGTTGAAGGGCAGGTCAGAGCCGCTAAATATTACTTAGTGAAATCTAATAGATTTATAAAGAATTGATTCACGAATAATAAATCAAAAAATATTTACAATACTAGGTTTTGGGAAAATAAAATAGATAAATTGGTAAAGTAAGATTCACAAGGAATCTATGTAGTGTTAGGGCGTATAGTTTACGAAAAGTAGCCCATAGGGGAATCGAACCCCTCTTTCAAGAATGAAAATCTTGCGTCCTA
>CAMTPD010000188.1 GCA_947074265.1 uncultured Porphyromonadaceae bacterium | reverse complement strand
ATACCTATATAGAGAATATTTCTAAATCAGTTTATTCAGACGTTCCGGTAGGAACCGGAATTACGATTACCTATGAGTTCGTCGATGATAATACCTTGAAATTAAAATTCTCGTTGGCAAATACGACAAAGGTTAATGAAGAAATTTGGAGGCGTGTACAATAATATAACGATGTTTCTATTACTATTTTTATAAACCATATAAACCACAATTATCATGAACAAACCACTTATTTTCATCTTTATGCTAATGATGTTAATCAATAGCTCAATCGTTAAAAGTGAAAACAAAACAGAGAAGAAGAATAACTCAAAAGAATCGGTGATTAAAGGCAAGCTTGACGGCATTTGGCAAAAATGTGAAATAGCAAATAAAAATGAAGACGGAAGTTATACTGTTTATGGACAACCATTCTTCAAGATTTACAAACCGAAAGAAAAACGTTGTGAAAACATTGCGGTCAACTTACCGAGTAAGTTATTTTATGTATCTATTGCCGGAAAGACAAAAAAGAAATCTGACACACAGTATCTTGAAATAATAACTTATTCTACTTTTAATGATATACCTGTAAATGCTGAAATTTTAATAACCTATAAGTTTGTATCCGAGCACGTGATTACCACTTTCTTTAATCGTCCTGGTGATATGAAATTGATACAAGAGATTTGGATGCGCGTTGATAATAATTACAAGCCATTACAGGATAAGATTTATATGGATTAGAATGAAGTAGTTATGCATATATACGTAATTAAAAGAAGTTCTCTTGCTTGGCTTGTTATGCTCCTTTGCTTTTTTAACTTGTCTACAATACATGCAAAAAAGAAGTTGAGCGATAAAGACAAAGAAAAGATCGAAGAGAAGTTCAATGGTATATGGCAGATGGGAGTCTTTACGGGTGTTGATAAGTATGGAGAAGCTGTTTATAAGATGTTACCCTTCTGGAAGATATTTGATAAAGAGAATCAAACATTCGAAAACTGGCGACTAGATAAAAAGACCAATAAGTTGGTGTTAAACATGGGCGGTAAGTTTAATATTGCATCGAAAAAGGAATACTACGAAATAATTGATAAATCGGCCTTTCCCGATTTCAAAAAAGGAGATGATGTTCCCTTGATGTATAAGTTTGAAAATCATAAAGTACTGATCACCTCTTTCTTTCTAGGAAACCAAAAGAAATTAATTAACGAGAAATGGATCCGGGTAAAGAAGATTGAGTATTAATGAAACAAAAGCGGGGTAGTATCGTAAGGATACTGCCCCGCTTTTATTTAATGTTCTCTACCGCGATAGAGCTCGCTTTTGATCGGATAACTTTGTAAAATCAGTTCGAACGTAAATAAAATCACAGAGATATTAAACGCCGTTATCATGTTGGTTTCACCTGTGTATAACTCGTAAATAACTACGCTAACCAGATACAACTTGAACAGTATGCGATTGGTAGAAGATATCTTCTTTAACCACGTATCTTTTTGCACATCAACCAGATGTATGTCATATCCTTCCCACCACAGCGCGTTCAGAATATTGGCTGTCTCGTCATCACTAGTCGGTAGCATAAAGAGCGTTTCCTTGAGTTTGTCGCCTTGTTTGTAAGTAATGAACAAACGGTCAAACGTATCTACGCGAATGGATACGACATCTTTCTTCATGATGCTCCACGTTTGTTCGATACGCACTACAAACTTAAACAGATAATACAACAAGGCAGCCAGTGCAACCAAGCTCAGAGTAGAGGTGAGCGGGTCTTGAATAGCAAAAAATATCGTGAACGAAACAAATAAAATGGGTATCGAGGAGCTTACCAAGGCGATCTCACGGATGGTCTTTCTTCGTTCTATAGACTTCGCTTCTTCTTTTAATCTGCTAAAATTGGAATGTTTGGTGATAAAAATTGAGTCACTTAGCAGATGAATGAATTGTTTCTTTCCTTTGTACGTTGCATTCATATCTCGTGGCTTTAAAATAATTGTTTCCCAATGTATTGAATTATTGATAAAAAACATCAAACCTGCCTGCAATTTTTTTGTTCACTGCATAATAAGCTATACTTTTATCTCTGAAATGTAAACGAAAATACACAAGCAAGGTGGCTAAACAAGTTGTTGAAACGCCTCTGATGAGGCAATACTTTGAAATAAAATCGAAACATCCCGACGCAATTCTGCTGTTCAGGGTAGGCGACTTTTACGAAACATTTTCGGATGATGCGGTTGCCGCTGCCGAGATATTGGGGATTACACTAACCAAGCGTGCCAATGGCGCGGCCCAGTATGTAGAGCTTGCCGGTTTTCCTCACCATGCGTTGGATACATACCTACCCAAGCTCGTGCGAGCAGGCAAGCGTGTAGCCATCTGCGACCAACTGGAAGACCCGAAACAAACCAAGAAACTTGTAAAACGAGGCATTACAGAATTGGTAACGCCCGGCGTTTCGATCAACGACAATGTACTCAACCACAAAGAAAACAACTTCCTTGCGGCCGTACATTTCAAGAAGGATACCAACGGTATCGCATTTCTCGATATCTCTACCGGCGAGTTTCTTACGGCCGAAGGGACCATCGACTACATCGACAAACTTCTCAACAATTTCTCTCCGAAGGAAGTACTTATAGAGCGAAACAACCGCAAGCAATTCGAAGAATGCTTTGGCTCGCGCTATTTTACATTCGAGCTCGACGACTGGATCTTTACTGCCGAAGCAGCAAACGACCGCTTGCTCAAGCACTTTGAAACCAAGAACCTCAAAGGATTCGGGGTACAACACCTTGTAAATGGCGTGATCGCGTCGGGTGCAATCTTGCACTACATGGACGCGACACAACACAATCAACTCTCACACATTACTTGCCTGTCGCGTATCGAAGAAGACCGCTACGTCAGACTCGATAAGTTTACCGTGCGCAGTCTCGAACTCATCTCCACGATGAACGAAGGCGGCACCTCGCTACTCAACATCCTCGACCGCACCGTGTCGCCTATGGGTTCACGTTTGATGCGTCGTTGGTTGGTATTTCCATTGAAAGATGTGAATCCGATTCGCGAACGTCAGGCTGTGGTAGAACACTTCTTCCGCAAGCCCGAATTAAAGCGTGTACTCGACGAACAGCTTTCTTTGATTGGCGACCTGGAGCGTATCATATCCAAAGTAGCCGTAGGACGTGTATCGCCGCGTGAAGTGGTGCAATTGAAGGTTGCATTGAATGCGATCGAACCAGTCCGCAATCTCTGCATCGAGTCGGAACAACCTGCTTTGCAACGCATTGGCGAGCAGCTGAATCCTTGCACACTGATTCGTGAACGCATCGAACGCGAAGTAAACAACGATCCGCCTACACTCATCAACCGTGGGGGCGTAATCCGTGCGGGCGTAAACGAACAACTCGACAAGTTGCGCGAAATTGCCTATTCGGGCAAAGACTACTTGTTGCAATTGCAGCAACGCGAATCGGAAAAAACAGGAATACCAAGTTTGAAGATTGCGTTCAACAACGTGTTTGGTTACTACATCGAAGTGCGCAATACGCACAAAGACAAAGTGCCTACCGAATGGATCAGAAAGCAAACCTTGGTAAATGCCGAGCGATACATCACACAAGAACTAAAAGAATACGAAGAGCAAATCTTGGGAGCTGAAGAGAAAATCCTTTCGCTCGAAACATCGATTTTCAACGAACTTGTCATGGGATTGATGGATTACATCGCATCGATTCAGACCAATGCCTCGTTGATTGCTCAGCTCGACTGCTTGCTTTCGTTTGCGAAGATAGCAGCCGAAAACAAATACATCTGCCCGGTTGTAGACGACAGCGACGCGCTCGATATCAAAGAAGGCCGTCACCCGGTAATCGAAAAGCAATTGCCTGTAGGTGAGCCGTATATTACGAACGACGTATACCTCGACAACGAATCGCAGCAAATCATCATCATTACCGGTCCCAACATGGCTGGTAAGTCGGCACTATTGCGCCAGACTGCGCTGATAACCCTGATGGCTCAAATCGGTTCGTTCGTTCCGGCTGCAAGTGCCACCATAGGCATTGTGGATAAGATCTTTACACGTGTAGGCGCGTCGGACAATATCTCGCTGGGCGAATCTACCTTCATGGTCGAGATGAACGAGGCAGCCGATATCCTAAACAACCTTTCGTCAAAGAGCTTAGTTCTTTTCGACGAGCTCGGACGCGGTACAAGTACCTACGATGGTATCTCGATCGCATGGGCGATTGTCGAGTACATTCACGAGCATCGCAAGTCGCGTGCAAAGACACTCTTTGCGACGCACTACCACGAACTCAACGAGATGGAAAGCAGTTTCTCGCGTATCAAAAACTACAACGTCTCGGTGAAAGAGGTGAACAACAAAGTGATTTTCCTGCGTAAGCTCGTTAGGGGTGGCAGCGAACACAGCTTTGGTATACACGTAGCCAAAATGGCCGGCATGCCGCAAAGTATCGTGAAACGTGCCGACGAGATTCTAAAGATTCTTGAAACGGAAAACCGCAAAGGAACAGCAGCAACCAAGAGTGAGAAAAAGATCAAAGCGAAACCGTCGGTACAGCAACAAGACGGTATGCAGCTCAACTTCTTCCAGCTCGACGATCCTATTCTTTCGCAAGTACGCGACGAAATTATGAACCTCGATATCAACAACCTTACGCCGGTAGAAGCGTTGAACAAACTCAACGAAATCAAGAAGATTGTAAAAGGAAAATAATACAGGTCTTTGATACGTGCCAGTCTGATAAAGACGAAGCCGTACTAAACCATTCACATACAATAAGGGGACGTAGCGTAAAAACTGCGTTCCCTTTTTTGCGTCTTCAAATAGGCTAAA
>CAMTPD010000187.1 GCA_947074265.1 uncultured Porphyromonadaceae bacterium | reverse complement strand
CCCATTTGAAGGCAATATGTATCCAATGGCGATGTGTGACGGTCGATCTGTTTTTTCCTTGATCTGTATTGAAAAATTAAGAATATATAGGCAGAATACGTTTCAACTATTTCTTATCAAAGAAAACATCAGATATATTTATGTGCCACGAGCAGATAAATTGATGCCTGAGGAGAAAATTGAACTCAAGGCAATTGAATACGAAATCTTAATGATGGTGGCAAAAGGTATACGAGAACAAAGTATAGCAAAGAAGTTGGTTTTGGACGTTAATATGGTCAAATATTATAAGAAAAATATCATGGAAAAGCTATCAGTTTATAGTATGCCGCAAGCAGTATACTATGCTTTGCGTAATGGGATTTTGTAGATTAAAGCAGCGCAGTTGTTGTAAATAGCAGAGACTTTGTTACTTTCATTATTATATTAAGTTCTTGAAAAAACGAAGCATGCTTTTGATAAAAACCAAATGAGGTTTTTGGAAAAAGGCTGTAAGGTTTTTGCGAGAAGTAAATTAGGTTTTCATGAAGAGTTTGAATAGTCTTCGTGGAAACCTTTTTGGTTTTCCATGAAGACTGTAAATTGTTATAGTGAAAACGCAAAACAGTTTTCAATGAAACCATAAAACAGTCTTCATTGAAAACTTTTTACGTCTTCGTAGAAACCATTTTTGCATTATACGTTGCTGCTTTATATACCCCAAAATAATGGATACATATCTTTTTCTAAAACGTTTAGTTCTATAAGATGCTATTCTATCTTATAGAACTAATTTACTTATCGAATAGAGTCTTTAGATTCACTATGACTGTGACTAAGACTCTTATCCTCAATAATAGGTTTGGCGGTTGTATTGATACTTTCTCGTAATGCTTCGTAAAAAGATTCACGCAGATTGATCGGAGCCTGAGTAAACTCACCCTTCTTAGATGGTTTGAAAAGATCTTTATATTTAGGAGACGTAATCTTGTATTTAAAATCATCCATATTGCCGGATACATCTATTCCTAGTTTGAAAGGAACAGGTGATTTTAATACAGAAATATGATAATTGAATGTCATATCTAGATTATGTGTTCCTCCCACAGCTGCTTTGTATCTATCCATTTCAAGCAAAAAAGGAAATACCTCAATCTGATTGTCTTTGATAATTAAATCAACGTACATGCTGTCAATCACATTTCGCTTCTTATTCTTAAACATTAGCTTTTTCGATATTTCGGCAAATGTTTCACCATCTAGAAGTACTAGATCGCGTCCCGAAAGACTACAAGCGGCATTGAGAGTTGGTAGTTCGATACTCATAGTTGAGTCTAGCTTAGCTTGTGCAGCCACAGAGCAGTTGAGCATTCCCTCAAACGATCGAAGCATTGGAATCAATGTGTCGATTGTAGGATATAATCCCAATAGTTTATCTACGACGACATCTTCCATTGTAAGGTCAAAGCCAGTTGTTGCAGATAACCGATTGTTGCACGTATATACCATTGATAATTGAGCGCACCCCATGTTTGAATGCATATTGAGGTTGTTCAAGTGAATAGCCTCGTCTTTGATCGTGATTAATCCTTCTACATTGTCAAGCAAAAGATCGCTAAACTCAATGTGTTTTGCTTTAGTTAATAGTTTAATATCTAGATAATCCGGAATCACGAGCAGCTCTGATGTTGTGGTATCGACCTCTGCCGGTATCGGAAGCGAACGTGCAAGTTGTACGGTAGATTCGGCATCTAATAATCCCGTGTCTGTTTTAAGAAGAGACTTATCCTCAGCATATATTAGTCCGCGATTGATGATACGGATAAGCTCATTGCAGTCGATAAAATCCGAAGTAACCTTTAAGTCGCCGGTTATCAATCCACCGCGCAACAATGCTTTACGAATACCGTGAATATCGCCTGTAAGGGTTAAATCGCTAGAACCAATCATTACTTTAGCTTTGTCCAGACTAATTTCATCTGTACTAAAATTTATGGAGGTTTTATCCATCGATGTTAATGTAGGAAAATATGCCGAATATGCCTTGAGTGTGTCAAAATGCACACTCCCTCGTACATCCCATCTGCGAAGCATTCGAGCTGCATCTTTATCAGAAAGTAGTCCTTTGTTATTTTTAATGAGTGAATCAGCAATCACCTTTTTCACAGAATCAGATAATGATATTTTTCTTTCTGCTTGTTTAAAGAGCCATTCTTGATGAGATGCGGTGATATTAAACTTACTTTGTTTAAGTGCAAATACTGTATTAATGGGGCGTATGCGATAAATAAAGTCGTTGCTATTTAGCAGACCCGTAATTATCGGTATTTTTTTATTTTTAGGTGACGGCTGTATCTTTAATTCAAGAGTAGAACGTCCGGTTTTTACCCATGCCGAGTCGGGCAATGATGTCTCAAGATGCTCGTAACTGATCAAGGTTCTGATAGGAATCACCGAAGTTGTATCGAGCGTAGGAGGAGCCTGCATCTCGAGTTGCATATTTGCAATATTGGTGTTTATAGCATGTCCCCAGTTTAAGTTGAGGCTGTCTATTGATAGATTTCCGCTCAGCAATCCCGACTTTGTGGTAAGATCTTGATTCTTTACCTGCGAACGCAATACAGCTTCGGAGGATGAAATAAATACATCAATCGAGTCTTGAGGTACTTCAAGAACAAAATCTTTGATAGATATAGCACCATTGGCCTTGATACGTCCAAAGTTTCCGGTTTGTATATCTGTAGCATTAAATTGTGTAGTTAGGTTTGCATTGATTGTGCCTCCCATCGTAAATACTGAATCCGGGAGCTCAAAGGCTTTTGCTAATTCTGTAAAATTGATATTTCCTTTTAGTCCTCCATCAAATGCCGGTTCGGTAATTAAGTTTGCTATTTCACCACGCATGTCGAGTGAAATATCTTTTCCTTTTACCGAAAGCTCTTCAATCTTAAAAAACGAAGGTTCTGTATTCTGAGGGTCTATTTGAAGTAAACTTTTTAAAGCCAATTTGTTGATTCTGTATCCGTTGTCGAACGTGAATCCTACATTTTGTAAATTAACATTCGTCTTGAGGCATGGAAGAATACCTTCTCCGAGTTTGCCCGACCAGCTACCGTCGATATGTAATTCACCTTGAATCGATTTGCGGTTTACAAACGGAATAATCGAGTCAGGTAGTAGTTCAATTAAAGAAGATATACTAGGAGTGGTAATACCAAAATCTATGGCACTATTGAATATCCGTGTATTTTCGATACGTTCTAATGTGGCATTCAAGTTAAATGGTAAAGCATTCACTAATAGTTTTGTATCCGTGAGTGTGATTTTACGATAATGATTTGCAAGAACCAGTTCGCTTTGAAGGGTCCATTGAAGATGGTTGCGTATCAACATGTCGGGTGCTTCAATAAAGATGTTGTCAGCACCTGCTTCTAGATTTAACTTGTTAGTTCCTTTTTCGATAAGACCGTCTACCGTGAAGTTAAATCCGTCCATAGCTAAATCAAATCGGTTTATCGCATCAATAAAGTGAAAAGAGCCGTCTTTGATTCGTATTTTTCGGGCAGCAATGTTAGGTATAAAATTAGAATCAGTGCTTACTGTGGTTGTATCGCTTTCGAAGAAAAGCCAATTAGCGGCACCATTTTTATCAACTTCTAAGTTTATTTTTGGTGTGATAATTGATACCTCATTGAGCATGAAACGTCTGCGCAATAGCAAATCGAGCGTGTTGATTGATACAATACACTGATCGAATGCAAGTATTGTATCATTATTAAATGTAGCAGAGTCGCGCGAGGAGATAACACCGTTGCGAAGCGATAGACCGAAATGAGGAAATGTTTGCAGAAAAGTAAATTTTACTTGTTTACATTCTACATCGGCATCCAGGTATGTGTTGGCTTTTTTTACAAGCAGTGGTGTTAGTTTTTCGGTAGGGTAGATAACAACTGTAAGCAAAAAATAGATAAACATCTGTAGTGCAAATACAATCCCTACAAAAGATAGTATTCGTATAAGTTTCTTCTTACTCAGATTAAAGTGCATGTGTATTCGGTCATTTGTTTTTCGAGATCAAAGGTAATTAAACACATGCATTGCAACAAATAAAAATTAGCACGGAGCATGTGTCGTTTTAGTCATGCTCCGTGCTTATAAGAAATATAATTATATAAATAGATTCACGTTGGCATCTTCGGCTCTTTCCAAATAAGTGGCAACGCCTCCTAGTGTGACATTCTCGAAGAGTTCTTCTGCTTTTACACCCATTACATCCATCGACATGGTACAAGCAATCATTTCAACACCGCTTTCGGCTGCTTGTGCAATCAATGTTTCAAGACTATCTATCTTTTTATCTTTCATAATGTAGCGCATCATTTTGGAGCCAATACCACCCATGTTCATCTTCGATAATTTGAGTTTAAGACTGCTTTTCGGTAGCATCATTCCAAACATTCGACCAAAAATATCCTTATGTACTTTCGGAGCATTCTGCTTTTTGATAACATTAAGCCCCCAGAAGGTAAAGAACATGGTAACTTTCTTGCCCGTTGCAGCTGCACCGTTAGCAATAACGAACGATGCTAATGCCTTATCGAGATCATCACTAAAAACAATAAGTGTTTTATTGTCGCCGTTGCTTAACATCTTGCACGCTTTATTTTCTTGTTTTTCAATCGTAGCATTGATTATACCATTGTTATTCTTCACTTCTACCAATCGTGCTCCGGTTATGTTACACCATGATGCTACATCTTTTGCGAATCCCGGATCGGTAGCAGAAATTGATATATGCTCTCCATTGCTTGCTTCCGAATAGTGCTTTTTTAGTTTTACAATCGGTCCGGGACACTGTAATCCACATGCATCTACTTGTAATATCTCGGCTTTGT
>CAMTPD010000186.1 GCA_947074265.1 uncultured Porphyromonadaceae bacterium | reverse complement strand
CGCAGCGAGCTACCAGAAATTGGCAATGCACAGAAAGGTCGTAGCACAGTTCAAGAAAGTTATGATGCAATCTTTGCTGATCTAAACAAAGCAATTGAGCTTGCTCCAAAACGTGCCAAATCAAGTCAAGCATCGTTCCAAGCGGCAAAAGCCCTAAAAGCAAGACTATTGCTTTACTCTCAACAATACGCAGAAGCTGCGAAACTAGCTGAAGAATTGATTCAAAGCAACGAAATTCAACTAGAGGCAACATACGACAATGTATTTGCAAAACACAGCTCTACTCCTGAGATTCTTTTTGCACGCGTATTTATGTCTGATGCTTCATCAACAGACACGCGCATCAAAGCCTTTGGAACAAAAAATATCGGTGGAGCCGGTGGTTACTGGTGTCCAACCAAAGAATTTGTAGAGTTACTAGGCAACGATCCTCGCGAAAGCGCAATTATTGCACCACTAGACAGTATCGTATACAGTGGCAAAAAACAATACAATTGCAAAACGATCAAGAAGTATCTTACCGACAAGAACGACATGCCTGTTATGTACTTGCGTACAGCAGAAGTATACTTGATCTTGGCAGAGGCTCGTTACCGCATGGGAGCATCGATTGCACAAGCATTCGAGCCAATTGCCAAACTTCGCATGCGTGCCGGAGCAGAAGTAAACACTCCTAGCACAATGGAAGAACTTGAAGACGCAATCTACAACGAATGGGTTATCGAAATGAGTTTCGAAAATTGGCATGAGTTTTTTGTTGCAATTCGTTTCTCAAATCCGGAGCAATTAAAGTTTGATCGTCTTATTGCAATGAACAAAGCACTACGTGAAGCCTTAGAAAAAGAATTTGCTGTAAGCAATGAAAAAGGACAAGACTATCTAAAACGTATTCGTGACAGAAGAATCGACAGAATCCCTACAGCAGAAACAAACAGTAATGCCGTAGAACAAAATCCGGGATATTAATTTTACCGTACATACCAAAGCAGGGTGTCTCTAACACAAACGAGCCACCCTGCTCTATTTCATTAAACGCCAAGCCTAATTGTTGCGTCTAAGAACAAGATAGGTTTTTATAACAATCCAAACCCTTTTAACAATCGAAAGCGATGAAGAAAAACATTATTCTTTTATGTCTTGCTTTTGTTGCTAGCTTCACCGCAAAAGCAGCAGACGAGACTACAGGTATCCAATTCGAACATGGCTCATGGAGTGAAGCCGTAGCAAAAGCAAAAGCAGAAAACAAACTGATTTTCGTAGACTTTTACACTCAATGGTGCGGACCATGTATGAATATGGCCGAAGAAGTATTCGTTCTTCCTACCGTTGGCGAGTTCTACAATACAAACTTTGTAAACTTAAAAATTGATGCTGAAAAAGGCGAAGGTGTAGATCTAGCCAAGAAATATGGAGTAAGAAGCTACCCTACTTATGCATTTATCGACCCTGCTACAAAAGAAGCAGTACACATGAGCAGCAGCCGCCAAACAGGTCCCGGCTTTATCAAAACGGGAGCTAATGCAAAAAATCCATCTACACGTTCTTTCTATTTGATCGATCAGTTTGAAAAAGGAAACAAAGACAAACAGTTTCTTTCAGACTATATCGAGTATATGAAATCAACTTATAAAACAGACAACGTAAGCAAAGCTTTCGATATCTTGATTGCACAAGGAGCAACTCTTGAGCAACCTGAAGTATGGACTTTATTTGTCGAAACAATCAACGGACCTAAAAATCCATACATCAAGCAAGTTTCAGATAATTACAATAAGTTTGTAGAGCTATACGGCAAAAAAGCTGTAGACGAAAAACTTGCAAAAGAAACAACTTACCTTACAATCGAAGAACTAAATCAGTTCTGCGACTACGATGGCAAGCAATTCAATCGTGATATGATCGAAGTAAACGGTTATACAAAAGCTAAAGAATACGACAAAGCCATAACTAAAATCGACGCTTTAATCGCAGACTCAACTGTAAACAGACAAGCGCTTATCGATCGTCTTAAATTCATTGTACGTGGTGGTGTTTCTGAAAACAGCCCGGCAAACTGGTCGAAGAAATGTCTTGAATACTTGCAATTTATTGCCTACAACAACGAAGATCGTCGCGATTCGTATGTACACTATGAATACGGAGCTGCACTTGAAAAATACATCAAAATGATGAACAACAAAGCAGAACTTCCAGCCAGCGTTCTTGACGCACCGAAAGTAGGAAAGAGCAACTACAACATGCGTTCTGACAAGTTGAAAATGAAACCTGTAAAAAAGAAGTAAACGCATTAACACATAAGAACTTGTTCTTACGCAAAATGAATCTATCTTTGCAAAAAACAATAAGAAACAGACAATAAACTCATGAGAAAAGTTTTAAGCTTAGCATTACTAATGTGTTTTAGCCTTCTGGTAAACGCACAAATCCTTGAGCCTATCGTTTGGGATATCTCGTTCTCAGACAAAGGAACTAACCAAAAAGAAATCATTTTCAAAGCAAACGTTGAAGACGGGTGGCACTTGTATGACATGAACCTTCCTGAAGGAGGTCCTAACTCTACCGTTTTTAATTTTACAACAGTAAAAGGAGCCGAACTTGTAGGAAAAGTAACTACTTCCCAAAAGCCGGTTGCAAAATACGACGACATGTTTGGCATGGAACTTCGTTGGTACGAAGGCCCGGTTACATTCGTTCAAAAAATCAAAGTTTTGGATGCAGACGCATTCAAGATCGATGGTGAAGTTGAGTTTATGGGTTGTAACGACGAAACATGTCTTCCTCCCAACCGTATCGACTTCTCGTTTGACAAAAAGAACTTGAAATCCGGAGCAGATGTAGCACAAACTGCAAAAGCAAAAGAAGAACCTAAAGCTGCAGAAAAAGTAGCAACAACTGAAGCTGTTCAGCCGGCTGCACAAACTCAAGCAGCGGAAACACTAGCAGTAGCAGAAGAGGCTGTAGCACAAGATAGCAAAGCAGAAGCAACAGAGCTTTCATCTGCGCTAACCAACAACTCTAAACTTTGGACACCAGTTATCGAAGAGCTAAAACTTGCCGGAAACAAAGGTGAAACAGGCACAGAGTCTACTTCTTGGTTATATATTTTCCTTGCAGGATTTATCGGTGGGGCACTTGCACTTCTTACGCCATGTGTATGGCCTATGATCCCGATGACTGTAAGTTTCTTCTTGAAACGTTCGAAAAACGACCGTAAAAAAGGTATCCGCGATGCAATGACTTACGGTATCTCTATCATCATCATCTACCTGGTGATGGGCTTGGTAGTAACAGGCGTATTCGGAGCAAGTGCCTTGAACAACCTTTCTACAAATGCAGTATTCAACTTGATCTTCTTCGGTCTTCTTGTTTTATTTGCAGTTTCATTCCTTGGAGCATTCGAATTGGTACTTCCTGCAAGCTGGACAACCAAATTAGATAGCAAAGCAGACTCTACAACAGGTGTATTGAGCATTTTCTTCATGTCATTTACACTTGTATTGGTTTCGTTCTCTTGTACCGGTCCTATCATCGGAACACTTCTTGTTGAAGCAGCATCTACCGGTTCGGCAGCAGGCCCGGCAGTAGGTATGTTCGGTTTTGCACTTGCATTATCTATTCCTTTCAGCTTGTTCGCAATCTTCCCTACTTGGTTACAAGGTCTTCCTAAATCGGGTGGATGGTTGAACTCAGTTAAAGTTGTTCTTGGTTTCCTAGAACTTGCACTTGCACTTAAATTCCTTTCTGTTGCAGACCTTGCTTACGGATGGAGAATCATGGACCGCGAAGTATTCCTTGTACTTTGGATCATCATCTTCACAATGCTTGGAATGTACTTGATCGGCAAGTTGAAATTCTCGCACGACAGCGACCTTCCATACGTATCAGTTCCACGTTTGTTCATGGCAATCATCTCCTTTGCATTCGCATTGTATATGGTACCAGGTTTGTGGGGCGCACCATTGAAATCAATCAGTGCTTTCTCTCCTCCATTGTACACACAAGATCTAAACTTGTACAACAATGAAGTACACGCAAGCTACGACGATTACGAAACAGGTATGGCTTACGCTAAGAAAGTAAACAAACCGGTTATCGTAGACTTCTCCGGCTTCGGTTGTGTAAACTGCCGTAAGATGGAAGCAAGTGTATGGACAGACGCAACAGTTAAGCAGATTCTTGAAAACGACTATGTATTGATCACACTGATGGTAGACGACAAAACTCCTCTTCCTGAAGTTATCGAGATCGAAGAACATGGTAAAACTCGCAAGTTAAAAACTGTTGGAGACAAATGGAGTTACCTACAAAGAAGTAAATTTGGAGCAAATGCACAGCCATTCTATGTATTGCTTGATGCAGAAGGTAATCCGGTAGGTCCTTCATACGCATTCGACGAAAACGTAGACAACTACGTAAACTTCTTGAGAGACGGTTTGAAAAACTTCAAATCTGAAAACAAGTAATCGATAAAACATAAACATACAGACGGGCTGTCCTTTTTCGGGGCAGCCCGTTTCTTTTAAAAAAGATATTCAGATGAGCACAAAAGCAGAAAAGATGGAAGCATTCGGAAAGCTTCTTGACGTACTCGACGAGTTGCGTGAAAAATGTCCATGGGATCGTAAGCAAACCAACGAATCGCTACGTGCCAATACGATTGAAGAAACGTACGAACTATGTGATGCCATCATCAACGATGACAACCTCAACATAAAGAAAGAACTTGGCGATCTACTACTTCATATTGTATTTTACGCAAAGATTGGAGAAGAGAAAAACGAGTTTGATATCAAAGACGTATGTGATGCGCTTTGCGACAAACTGATCTTCCGCCATCCACATAGATCGGAAGAGCACACGTCTGAACTCCAGTCA
>CAMTPD010000185.1 GCA_947074265.1 uncultured Porphyromonadaceae bacterium | reverse complement strand
TTCCAATCCCTAGCTTAAAATATTATTAACCGTCCAACTTTTGGGGGTCACTTCATAGATATAAGAGGGTTATTAATTTTCAGCTGGATTAAAGTACAAAGTATTATAAAAAAACTACTTTATATCTCTTTTCACTTATCCGGAATAAAGAGAACACAACCACTGTTTCCTTCTACTTCGATAGAGATCGTTTCACTGTTCTTAAGGTTGAGATTCTTTACCTCAACGACCTCTCTCTCATTGGCGGACGGTTGGAAATATAATTTAGCAGTAGCGGCTTTTGTTTTTCTGATAAAAGCAATTGGAATATCTACTTTTCTTTTTTCACCTGCATTGAGAACACTGATATACCAATTAGTTCCTGAACGACGAGCTAAAACTGCATAAACACCCATTTCGCCAGCCAAAAACTTCGTATCATCCCAAACCGTCGGAATAGTACAATAAAAATCAGTAATTGCATCATTTGTTATAACTGATTCTGCAGAACCGGCTCCTCCAACTCTAGATGGTGATTCTATTGGTCTGTCATACCAATAGATAAATTGCCATGGACTATAGATTGCAATAAGCTTAGCCAACTGTGCGGCTCTTCCTCCCATTTTAGAGATAACTCGGTCTGCAAAATAACAGTTTGTATAATCTCCAGCTCCGGCAATCATCCTATTAAACAACGTGTATACTGTTTGAGTTAAAGTAGGGCTCTCCTCATCTCCTCTGATTCCTTCTTGTGTTAAAAGGTTCGGATATGTTCTGGAATAACCAGTAGGGCGGTATTCATCGTGGATATCGACCAACAATTCATATTTTGCGGCTTTTCTTACGGCATGATGTAACCATACTGTAGCATATTGATCTCCAACATCTACAAAACCAAACTTTAAACCTTTTACACCCCATTTCTTATACAATGGTAAAATTTGATCCAACTGATTATGCAAGGCCTTCATATTCACATAAAGGATTACTCCTATCTCTTTTTGATTCGCATATTCAATCACTGCATGTAAATCCAACGGGCCTTTTGAACGCTTAGGGTCTACTGTAATCGTGGATGCATCTGATGTTATATCATCTTCCGGGCCATACCAACCTGCATCAAACTCAATATATTCGATTCCATTTTTGGCAGCAAAATCAACACAAGCCAATCCTCCTGCCGTTGTAAGCGTAACCTCCCGTATTACCTTACCCGGCTTTATCCAATTGGTATTTTTAATTTGATTAGGCTCATTCAGATTTAAAATAAAATCATTGTTTTCAACTAGTTTACACGGAGACTCTGCTACCATTATGTAACGCCATGGTGTTATATAATTCGCCAAGTCAAGATCAACCTTTCCGGTGAGAATAGACTGAATGCCTAAACCATGATCGCTCTTTTGTAGTTTCATACGAGAATAATCTACTAAGCCGGCTTCTCCAATTGCAACATAGACATCTTCTTTAACTTTAACTATCTGAGGTCTATCCGCACTCGTTTTAAGATTTGACAAAGTCGTCGCCGCATAAGCTCCTTGAGCTCGATCTGTAACCCATGTTATACAATCATCATCAAATAAAAACTGTGTATTTTCACTAGTAACCTTACGATTCCAAAAGTCAAGTTCATCAAATAAATACCTGAATGCTACTCCTTGATCATAGGCACGAATTGCAAGTTGCATCTGCATTCTATTTACATCTGACTCTAATGAAAGAATCAATTCATTGTACTGATCTTTAACCAACGATCGTTCGCCATATACAGGTTTCCAACTTTCGTCAACATTTCGTAATTCTGCATTTTCAACCTTCCAATTCCCCTCTACTATATGCTTGTCTAATGAGAATTGCAAAGTCTTTGTTTGCAAAATATGCTTCCCATTTTCCTGCAGATCTATATCTATGACATTGCCAGATATAGATATATCTACGTTAATCTTCTTGGTAGGACTACTTACTTGATATGACTCTGCTAAAGCAAAAACTGGGAGCAGACTTAAAAATATTAGTTTAATTTTCATGGTAATTATATATATTAATAATCACAGTGCAGAAAATATACCATCTCCTACACTGCGTTTGTTTTAATTCAATATCCTTCATTTTGAATTAAACCACCCTCTTTATTTGCCTCAATTTCCGAGTTCGGTACAGGTAGCTTATTCAAATAGTTTCCAAGCTGATATCCACTTTGAATTACCTTCGGATTATATCTCATCAGATACTCTGTCAGTTTGCCCATTCGCATTAGTGTATTCATCCTATAATCCTCCATATATAATTCTCTTGCCCTCTCATCCAGAATCAAGTCCATATTTACGTCATTTGCAGTAATAGGAGTTGCATTTGCACGCAGACGAATTGCATTTATATCACGAGCAGCTTCGTTTAAATTACCATTAAGCAAGTAGGCTTCGGCTCTTAACAAATAAGTTTCTGATAAACGCATAATATACCAATCTTTATATATACGCCCGTTATCATGTGTTTCCCCACTGCGTGAATCCTTGAACTGACCATGATGTATTGCTGTTACCACCTTCATAAAGGTTGGTTGAGTTACTCGAAAATAATCATCCTTGCTTCCGAGTGTTTCTTCAGTCATTAATTGTCCATAAAAACGACTATCAGGATTAGTCCAATAATAATCACGTTTCATGTTATATTTTGAATTACGCATATCCCTGTCCCAATCATCTTTATATTTCCAAATTTGATTAGCTGCATAGTCTGTTATTGAAATCTGATCTACCGGACGACCACTAAGTATATCTTTTAGCCAGTTCGACTCTCCATCCGCATCTTTAAGATTCCACCAATTTGTGCCAATCCAACGCTCTAAAACAAAATTGCCACCGGAGTTACCTACATTTCCTCCTCCTTCTAATTCTACATCGAACTGAACATTCCATATACACTCTTTATTTCCTTCAATCCGATTAAAGTTATTCTCTCTAAATAAATCAAACCAGACATCGCCCCACAACTCTTTTTCACCTTGATAGTCGTAACCTTCAAATTTGAAGTCTTTTAATTTACCAAAACGCTCTGTCATCAAACTCATAGCCGGATTATTTATTACAACAGTAGATTGTTCAATAGCTCCTTTAAAATCCTTCATACAAATCAATATTTCAGTCATCAAATGACGAGCGGCTATATTAGATGCTTTCCCTCCCTTTTGGTCATCAATATCAGGCATATTTTCAATCGCATATTCTAAGTCCTCTTTACACAGCTGATATATTTCTGCTTGTGTCGCACTTTTATAGTTAAACTGAGGGGAAGTAGTTTCCTCTAAAACGATCGGAGCATTTCCCCACATATTTGCTAAAAAACGATATGCAAAAGCTCTTAAAAATCGAGCTTCTCCGATTATTGCTTTTTTTTCTTTATCCGAAGACCACTTCACTAAAGGAGACTCTACTCTACTTATAATAACATTACAGTCATAAATGTATTTGTAAAACCGAGACCACCATTTTTTTGCAAATCCATTATCTGCATTGAGTGTATTCCAGTAAAAATATTCAGGATACACATCCGGAGCAGACCGTGGCCCATTTAGATCAATATCGACTCCCATCAAATCAAAGTTCTGCCAGCTATCTGTATTTGCATAAAAATCATTCCGTATACTTAAATACAAGTTTGCCAAAGCCGCATCAAAGCCTTTCTTGTCAACATATGAATTTTCTGGAGTAAGAAAGTCTTTTGGATTTTCCTGTAGAAGATCATAGCATGATGTTAATGTCATAACCAATGCTAATCCTATAAATAATTTATTTATGATTTTCATTTTTCTCAAATTAAAAGTTAAACATTAAAGAAACTTGATAAGTACGAATAGACGGCGAAGATGATATTGTCACACCAGAACCTGTCTCAGGATCTAGTCCATCCCAATGAGGAGCAATGGTTAGTAAATTGTCTGCACTTAATATGAGTCGCATATTATTGATACCATATTGTTTCACCAACTTTGATAGATTATATGACAATGCTAATTTTTGGAGCTTTATAAAACTTCTATCCATATACTTTGTCCCTTTATATCGAGCATTCTGTTGATAATCCGAACGTGGATATTTTGCATCAACATTAGATGGTGTCCAATAATCATATACGGTGCGATTATGAGCCGAACTATTCACATACTCATCATAATATGGCGTATTGCTTCCCGATAAATAATATCCATTTCCACCCCAAATGGAATTAATATATACCAACAAAGAGAAGTCTTTATAATTAAAGGTATTTGTCAAACTCCATCTAAAATTCTCCTTAGATGTACCTAAAAACTGTCTGTCTTTATCTGACGTAATCTTACCATCTCCATCAATATCTTCTAAAATATAATCTCCGGGGCGCATCCCATCCATAATCGTTTTATTTTCCACATCACTCTGCTGCCACATTCCTGTCACTTTATATCCATAGATTGTACCCAGAGTTTAGTATTATTCATCACTGTTGATACACTTACTTTTTTGAACTTCTTATTTAAAGTTACTTTTGGTTGGATTTGAGTTTTTCTTTCTTGTATGGTTGACATTCTCATAGGAGTTGCTAAAGAACAATTAATACCTACCGTTTTTCTTAATATATAATTCCTATTTTTGATTATCCAGAATAATAAGGAGTTTGAATTAAATAAATGTGATCGATCTACCAAAGACATCAATTCTGCCTTTTGGTAACTGTTTAATTCTAAATCTAATAATTCGATAATAACCAATGCTTCAGATTTGTTTAAATTTTTATTTGAATCAATCTTCATATCCTCCATTATAGTGAATAATCTGTCCTGCAAATCAAATTTTACTTTGAACTTGCGGAATCTTGCTAGTTTAGAAACACGAACGAAATTGGCATTAGGATAACAATGTGTATAAGGGTCACCCTTTGATCTCAATGACATTATTAAT
>CAMTPD010000184.1 GCA_947074265.1 uncultured Porphyromonadaceae bacterium | reverse complement strand
AAAAAACAATAAAGAGAGAGTAACTCCTTTTTTATAGGCAACTACTCTCTCTTTAATTACATTATAAATATCTATTCTTTAATCTAATAGATGTACAACAAGACCAGATCTCAATTTAGGCTCAAACCATGTAGACTTTGGAGGCATTATATTATCTGTATCTGCGACTTTAATTAACTGATCCATCGAAACTGGACAAACACCAATAGCTAATCGCATTTCACCCTCATCCACTCTTGATTGCAAGGCTTTATACCCCCTAATTCCTCCAACAAAATCAATCCGATTATCAGTTCTTAAATCTTTAATCCCTAAAATCCTCTCAAGTATTAAACGAGAACAAATCTCTGCACCTAACGATTGAATTGGATGTTGCGCATCATAAGTTCCCTCTTTTGCTTTTAGACGATACCATTTTCCAGACAAATAAATTGCAAACTCATCAGATTGAGAAGGATGCACTGCCTCAATATCTGATTCTTTTATATGGAAATCTCTGCTCAGTAATATAAAAAACTCATCGTCTGACAAACCATTTAAATCTCGGACCAATCGATTGTAATCCATAATCATCAATTCACTTTTAGGAAAGCAAACTGCCATAAAGTAATTAGACTCTATAAATTCATTGTTTTGTTGATTTGCACTGATCTTCTCTGCGCCGACTAATGCAGCAGCAGCTGAGCGATGATGACCATCAGCAATATAAAAATTATTTATTTCCTCGAAGCTTTGAGTTATTAGCTGTTTTTGATTTTCGTCATTAATAACCCAAAATATATGCTCAATACCGTCATCTGCTTTAAACTGATATTCAGGTGATAGCTGTTTTATATCATCTATTAGTTTTGACAAAACAGGATGATCATCATATGCAAAGAAAACCGGCTCCATGTTAGCATTTGTCACTCTTACATGTTTTTTTCGGTCTTCTTCTTTATCCTTTCGTGTTAATTCATGTTTTTTAATTACACCATTAATATAGTCTGCGACTGAAGCACAAAGAACGACTCCATATTGAGTATGCTCTCCCATTTTTTGAGCGTATAAATAATAACAGTCTTTCGCATCTTGTATCAACCACCCTTTACTGATAAATTTTAACAAATTTTCTAAAGCACGTGCATATACTTGCTCATCGTGTTCATCGATTGTATTATTAAAATCAATCTCTGGTTTAATAATATGAAATAAGGACATTTCATTATCCCCGGCTTCTTTCAAAGCCTCTGCTGAACTTAATACATCATAAGGTTTTGAAGCTATTTGTTTAGCATACTCTTTTGGAGGGCGATACCCTTTGAACGGTTTAACTTTTACCATGGATTATAGATTTACTCTAAAGTGTTCATCTCCTGTTTCGAAAAAACTCACAATCTGTGTCGCTGCTGCAACTCCAGCATTTGCATTTGCCTCTTCCGTTTGAGCACCCATTTTCTTTAATGTTGCAAAATAACGCGATGGAAACTCTTTTTTCAATTGCTCGTCAATAACTGGCTTTGTATCGGCAAGAAAAACAAAATCATTACGCATCCGCATTACAGACAATAGATCTTGTTCATCAATAATCTCTTGTCGAGCCGTATTGATAAGAATTGCATCATGCGGCATCCGATTCAGCAGATTTGCATTGATCGATTGTTTTGTAAGTTCTGTTGCAGGCAGGTGCAAAGATACAATTTCACACAAATTATACAATTCTTCAATTGAATCCAGAGGTTCGACTCCAAAACACGCCATCTCTTTGTCTTTTCCTGGTAAGGCATCATAACCATACACCTTCATCCCGAATCCTTTTGCAATTCTCGCGACACATTTTCCTACATTTCCAAATGCATGTATACCAAGAGTCCGATCTTTCAACTCTTTACCGACCGCACCATTAAAATAATTACGCATAGAATAAATTAGTAGTCCAAAGACTAACTCTCCAACAGCATTTGAGTTTTGGCCTGGAGTATTCATAACGCAAACATGATGCTTTGTTGCACAATCCAAATCTATGTTATCATAACCTGCTCCAGCTCTAACAACAATTTTCAAATTTGGTGCATTCTCAAAAATACTCGCGTCAACAATATCGCTCCTTACAATCAACGCATCAACACTATTTACAGCTACATGGAACTCTTCTTGTGATGTATACTTTTCTAAATACAGAGCTTCATATCCTGCATTTTCTATCACTTGAGATATTAAGTTCTTAGCTGTTAGTGCGAACGGTTTATCTGTGGCTATCAATATTTTTTTCATAAATACAGAGTTTAAACATTATTAGACTTAAAGATAAAACCTTCGATCAAATACATATGATCGAAGGTGTGAGTCGTACTTAGTACAACTTCTCAAAATCTTGCATCGCTTGTACCAAAACTTTCATACTATCCATTGGCAAAGCATTATAATTAGATGCTCTAAATCCGCCCACAGAACGATGTCCTTTTATGCCTATAATACCATATTTATCGGCAAACTGAACAAACTCGTCTTCTTTATCTCTATATTTCTCCGACATAATAAAACAAATATTCATATACGAGCGATCTTCCTTAACAGCTGTACCTTCAAACATTTTATTTCGATCTATTTCTTCATATAATAGATCAGCTTTACGCTTACTTTCTTTTTCAAGATAAGCCAAGCCACCTAGCTCTTTATAATATTTGAGTGTTTGCAAGGCTGCGTAAATTGGAAATACCGGAGGAGTATTGTACATAGACTCTTTCTTTACATGCAAACTATAATCAAGCATTGAAGGAATAGCCCTACTCATTTTTCCTAATGCATCTGTTTTTACAATCACAAGTGTCACACCTGCTGGAGCTAAATTTTTTTGTGCACCTGCATAAATGGCAATATATTTTGAAAAATCAATAGAGCGAGAAAATATATCAGAAGACATATCGGCTACTAATGGCACATCAACAATTGGGTCATAACGCATCTGTGTACCATAAATTGTATTATTTGATGTATAATGAAAATAATCTGCATCTGATGGTACATTATAAGTCTTAGGTATATAATTATAATTTGCTATTTTTGATGAAGCAACAACATCTACTTCTCCAAATAATTTAGCCTCCTTAATTGCATTAGAAGCCCATGTACCTGTATCTAAATAAGCTGCTTTTTTTTCTAAGAAGTTGTAAGGAATCATACAAAACTGCATACTTGCACCGCCTCCGAGAAAAAGCACTTCGAATCCTGATGGAATATTCAGAAGCTCTTTTACCAACGACCGAGCCTCTTCTATCACAGCAACAAATTCTTTACTACGATGCGAAACTTCAAGTATCGACAATCCTGTTTCTGCAAAATTCTTAATAGCTTCAGCCGAACTCTTTAATGTAAATTCGCTCAAAATAGAGGGACCTGCATAAAAATTGTGCTTCTTCATTTTATTTTATTTATTAGTTCATTATAATCTAACATATCTGGATAGCAAAAGAAATATAATTTATAATCATTATATATGACTATTTTTTCAAAATCTTGTTTTCCACAATTTTCGTAAATGATCTGCAAGCTTTACTTCTGATGGATTATTTTGAGGCACCCAAATCGATCGATTTACAATTTCTTTTGGCAAATACTCTTGTACTGTGAAATTATCCTCATAATCGTGAGAATATTTATACTCTTTTCCATAATCCAGCTCCTTCATCAAGGATGTTGGTGCATTACGCAAATGTAGAGGTACCGATAAATTCCCAGTTTTTCGAACTAAATCTAATGCATCATTTATTGCCATATATGCAGAGTTGCTTTTGGGACTAGATGCTAAGTAAATTGCTGTTTGAGAAAGAATAATACGCCCTTCTGGCCAACCTATCTTCTGCAATGCATCAAAACAGGCATTAGCTAGAAGCAGTGCATTCGGATTTGCCAATCCGATATCTTCTGCTGCCGAAATAACCAAACGTCGAGCTATAAACTTCGGATCTTCTCCACCTGCAACCATTCGAGCCAACCAATATACAGCTCCATCTGGATCACTACCTCGTATTGACTTAATAAAAGCAGAAATAATGTCATAATGCATTTCTCCTCCTTTATCGTATGCCGCAGGATTCTCTTGTAAACGCTCTATAACCTTTTCGTCTGTTATTATAATTGGATCCTCCGTTTCAGCTTCAACAACCAACTCTAATATATTCAAAAGTTTACGAGCATCTCCTCCTGAAAAACGAATTATAGCATCACTCTCTTGTAATACTATCTGCTTTTTACTTAATACAACATCGTTGCAGAGTGCATTGTTTAATAATTTTATCAAATCAGAACGATCAAGAGACTTAAGCACATATACTTGGCATCTTGATAACAGTGGTCGTATTACCTCAAATGAAGGATTTTCTGTTGTAGCCCCAATCAGCGTAATTATACCTGTTTCTACTGCATGTAAAAGAGAATCTTGCTGAGCTTTACTAAACCTATGTATCTCATCGATAAACAAAATAGGTGAAACAGTATTAAAGAAGCGATTAGACTTTGCCTTATCAATTACCTCTCTCACATCTTTCACACCAGAACTAATCGCACTTAATGTATAAAAAGGGGCATCTAATTTAGATGCAATAATTTGAGCTAATGTTGTTTTACCGACTCCTGGAGGTCCCCATAAAATAAATGAAGGAATCCTACCCGACTCTACCATCTTCCGTAACACTGCATTTTTGCCAACAAGGTGTTGTTGTCCGATATAGTCATCAAGATTATGAGGTCGCATTCGTTCAGCCAAAGGCTTATTCATAGTCTATTACGTATTTATTCATATATGAACGTATGTTTTCATCCCTTGTTTATAATCTAATGTCAAAAAACACACTTTTATTTCCTACAAACTTACAAACATTTCTCAGTTGAATAACATTATTTTCTCAACAACTAAGATCGGAAGAGCACACGTCTGAACTCCAGTCACTCCGGAGAATCTCG
>CAMTPD010000183.1 GCA_947074265.1 uncultured Porphyromonadaceae bacterium | reverse complement strand
GATCTGGTCTCTGTTTGCCACTGGAATAAACTCCGGGAAGGTGAGATTAAGATGAAACGAGCCGGAAGACCTGCCTCAATAATTATCTGATGTAAAACTTCGGGAATAAAGTTTTTACGAGCTGTAAATCGTTGCGGCCTTATTCTCAGTAAATTTTCTCTAACTTCAATGAGAGCATTTATTTCATGGAGCGGTGGCAAAGATTGTATGTTTGCCTTGCACACATTTTTAAAAACACCAGGCAACGAAGCTGCCTATCTGGTCAATTTTTGTGAGCCCGAAAGCAATAAGTCTCGTTCTCACGGTCTTGATAAAGCCCTTATATCTGCACAGGCCGAAGCCATTCAAATTCCACTTATTCAAGAACCCATTTCTTCCGGTTCGTACGAGTTTCACCTCAAAAAGATTATAGCACAGCTCAAAGAGCAAGGTGTGCAATACGGTGTATTCGGTGATATCTATCTCGACGCGCACCGCGATTGGATCGAGCGTGTATGTGCTGAGGCGGAGATTACGCCGTTATTTCCTATTTGGGGCAGAGACACGCGCGATATTCTTCACGATTTCATTCAAGAAGGATTCAAGGCTGTCTTGGTATCGGTGCAGAAGCAAGAGCGTTTTAAGACCATGCTTGGAAAAATGTTGGATGATGAGCTTGTGGCAACGATGCGCGAAATGGATGGTGTAGACCCTTGTGGCGAGAATGGCGAATACCATACGTATGTATTCGACGGACCTCTTTTCAAACATCCCGTTGCTTTTGAAACAGGAGAGGAGTATGCCGACGAAAGACATTATTTTTTACCGATCCACTTATAAGTGATACCAATGAAACGAATATATTCCACATTAGCCTTGATGACAGCCTTTGTGCTGCTGACTTCTGTTGCGGCATTTGCCGAGAAAATAGAACGAATCATATCGTTGGGGCCTTCTCTTACTCAAAGTATTTATTATCTCAATGCCCAATCACAGTTGGTTGGTTGCACGAGTTATTGCCATGCGGCAAAACCCGATAACAAACCGGTTGTATCCAGTGCGGTAAAACCCAACTTGGAAAAGATTGTGAGCATGAAACCCGACTTGGTGTTGGCCTCCGGTCTTACTTCCGTAAAAGAGTTGGAGACACTACGAAAGATGGGTATTCGAGTAGAGGTTTTTAAATCGCCCAAAACATTCGACGAGATTTGTTCGCAGTTTATAGCATTAGGGAAGTTGGTAGGAAAAGAAGAGCGTGCCGTTGCGGTGATTGATTCGGTAAAACAACGTGCCGAAGCCATCCGTGTGCAAAACAGCAGCCGCAATCCCAAACCTCGCTTTTTTATCCAGATTGGAGCTTCGCCCATCTTTACGGTATTGCCCAATACGTTTATGAATGATTACATCACCTATTGCGGTGGAGAGAATATTGCACACGATCTTACGGCCGGAGCAATCGGAAAAGAACTCGTGATTGCTCGCAAACCCGATTATATATTTGTGGTTACGATGGGTATTACCGGCGACGAGGAGAAAGCAATGTGGAGTGTATTTAAAAACATTCCGGCTTCGAAGAATGACAACATCTTTATTCTCGATTCAAACATTGCTTGTCAGCCTACACCGATTACTTTTATCGAAACCCTCGATCTTATAACTAATTGTATCAATAAGAAATGAAAGAAACAGGATTAATCCATATTTATACCGGCGATGGCAAGGGTAAAACCACTGCGGCAGTCGGACTTGCTACTCGTGCGTTGGGTAACGACTTCAAGGTTTGTTACGTATCGTTTCACAAACGTCCCGAGATATACGGTTATGCCGAGAAGGATAGCTTGAAGAAACTAGGTGCTACCGTGCTTCACTTTGCAAAAGGACATCCGTTCCTGGATCGTTCTATTCCGGTAGAAACCATGGTAAAGGAAGTTCCCGAAGGACTGGCGCATGTAGAAAAGCTTATCAATGAAGAGCACTTCGACTTACTTATCTTAGATGAGTTGGTGATTTCGGTACGCGATAGTTTCGTTCCCGAAGAGCGTGTTATTGACTTTATCAAAAACAAACCGGCAGATCTTGAATTGGTCATTACCGGTCGCGGTGCTACACCCGGCTTAATTGAAATAGCTGATTATGTAAGCAATATTCAGAAAGTGAAACATCCTTTCGATAAAGCAATAACCAGTAGAAAAGGAATCGAATATTGATTCGCATACGCTACTCGATCGCAACTGTTCTTTGTAGAATCAGTATGATGTAGCAGCACTATACAACTAACATGAAACAACTGTCGTCTAAAACCCTCTCGGCTCTCATACTTCTGCCATTGATGCTTTTGGTAGCATCGATGTTGTCGTTGAGTATCGGAGAGGTCGAGATTCCTTTCGGAAATATACTTGATACATTGAATGATCCCGACTCGATGGAGTATGCGGTGTTGAAATACATTCGTATTCCACGTACGTTATTGGCTATTTCCATTGGTGGAAGTTTAAGTCTTTCGGGGGTGATTCTTCAGGGAATCTACCGCAACCCGTTGGTAGAGCCATATACGCTCGGTATTTCGGGAGGAGCATCGTTGGGTATTACCTTTGCGATAGTTTCGGGCTTGTTTGCCATGAATGCGGTTGCATTGCCAATAGCCGGTTTTATCGGCGCTTTTGCTACCATCTTTTTAGTTTATACGTTGAGTGTACGCAAAGGCATGGTAAGTATCAGCAGAATGCTTCTGATCGGGGTAATGATTAGTTTTATATCGTCGGCAGTTGTTATGTTTTTGATGTCGATAACGGCAGTAGAGAATATACACGGTATTGTCTTCTGGACAATGGGATCGCTCAATGAAACCAATACGTTCCTGATCTACGGAATGGTGATTGTTTCGTTGGCTGTATTGTTGCTTTCATATCTATTTGTAGGTCCGCTCAATGTATTGCGCTTGGGCGAAACCAAAGCAAAACACTTGGGGATAAACACGCAAACTACGATACGCTGCTTGTTTCTTCTTACCTCGTTGCTTACAGGTACTTGTATTGCAGTAGGAGGTGTGATCGGTTTTGTGGGGTTAATAATTCCGCATGTAACACGTCTTTGGATTGGTACCGATTACCGCTCATTGCTGTTTGCTTCGTTCTTCTCG
This sequence comes from uncultured Porphyromonadaceae bacterium, assembly GCA_947074265.1. GTDB lineage: Bacteria > Bacteroidota > Bacteroidia > Bacteroidales > CAMTPD01 > UBA12018. The sequence goes on along the minus strand of CAMTPD010000183.1, from coordinate 1,843 downwards.
GGAGGTATCTTCCTCTTGTTTTGTGACATTGTGGCTCGCACTGTTATTGCTCCAAACGAATTGCCTATCGGTGTTATTACCGGTATTGTAGGAGGTATTGCTTTTATAGCAATATTGAGCAAATCAAGTTCTAATTCTAAAATAATGTAAGATGAGCATGTTAGAGATTACAGATCTTGTGTGTGGCTACGGCAACGATTTTTGCTTAGACAAGGTAAACATCACGATCGAGGAGGGAGCATTTACAGGAATCATCGGACCCAATGGGTCGGGAAAGAGTACACTCTTCAAAGCAATAGCATCTGATATCCCGATTCGAAGCGGGAGTGTGCGACTGGCAGGTAAAGATACAACGGCTCTTTCGCTCAAAGAGCGGGCACGTATGCTTTCGGTCGTAACACAGTTTCAGGAGTTATCGCCCATCACGGTAGAGGAGTTTGTGCTAATGGGACGTACGCCATACAGAGGAAACTTTCAGTTCTTCAACTCGCGTGAAGATTATCAGATTGTGAATTATTTCATCGAGCTAACGGGAATTACGCATCTTCGACACAAGCGTATCACCGAACTTAGCGGTGGCGAACAGCAAATGGCATCCATTGCCTCTGCATTGGCACAAGAGCCAAAGCTGCTTTTGCTCGATGAGGCAACCTCGCATCTCGATATTACGCATCAAATACGCATCATGAACTTGTTGCAGGAGCTGAACGAAACGCGCGGACTTACCATTGCGATGATCATACATGACTTGAGCTTGGCAGGCGAGTTTTGCAGCAATCTGGTCATGATGAAAAAAGGAAAAGTTTACGATCAGGGAACACCAAAAGAGGTGTTGACCTATCAAAATATAGAAGCTGTTTATGAAACGGTTGTTGTGGTAAACAGCAATCCGATCTCAAACAATCCGGTTGTGTTTCCGATCGCAAAGCGTCGTCTCGACGAATGCAAAAGGAGTATGCAGCCACATGCAGAAGTGAAATAAAGGATGATCATTACAATTGTACGACACGGTGAAACCATCGAAAACAGTAAACGTATTTGTCAGGGACAACTCCCCGGTACGCTTTCTGAGCATGGTATTCTTCAAGCGCAACAGCTGGCAGCTACTTTAGCAACCGATGTTGTGCCCGATGCGATCTTTTGCAGTGATCTGCAACGAGCCGTAGATACGGCAGAGATACTTCGTGAGGTGATTGCTCCGACATTATCGCTGCAAACAGACAAGCGGCTTCGCGAGCGGGGCTTCGGTTCGTTTCAAGGCTGTGTGTTTCCGGAAGAAGACGAAGGCTTTTGTTTGCCTGCCGATGCCGAAACAGAGCAGTCGTTGCTAGAGCGTACACAAAGTATGGCTAATGAGTTGGTCGCTTTGCCTTTCCGTCATATACTGGTGGTAAGTCATGGTGTTACCATCAAAGCACTTCTTGCTCACTTACTAGGCGACGTTCGTTTGTACAATGAATTGCCCATTGTAAGCAATTGCTCGGTAAGTGAAGTAATAATAGATAATTATATTAATAGAAATAGGAAACTTTCAAAACTTGATGTGTCACTAAAAAAGGAGGTATAAGAAACAGGAGAATAAAACGAAACGAGTGAAATACGGCAATAGTTGTCGAGTCACGGAAGATACAAAACAGAAACACTACTTTTTTATTTCTCGCTTCATTGGTAAAATGGAATTTGGTACTCCCTGCAAAGGATAAGCCAAAGCTGTACCCGCAGCCGTATGTTCTAATAAAAAGCAGCTGATAGCAAGCCACTGTTTCAAAAACGGGAAGGCATCAGTATGCAGAACGCGCCGGAAGACCTACCAATAGGCACGAACCATTGCTTTCGGTACTAA
>CAMTPD010000182.1 GCA_947074265.1 uncultured Porphyromonadaceae bacterium | reverse complement strand
AGGATAGTAATGTTTTATTATTTCGTAGTGGTTGTTTAAGAATAAGCAATATGCATACGAAAAGGATTATGAGCATAAGGTTGTTCTGAGAAAGGTGTTGCGTGGAGGCTGTTGGGGCGGTACTTCGGAAGGATGTCGCGTATCTCGCCTCGACTTTGACACAGCAAAGTATAGCGATGAATACGGTGGCTTCCGATTAGCAATGGATACTGATACAGTACAGATTGTCTCTAATGCTATATTATAAAATAAGAACACCCGTATAAACCTGTTGCATTTGCAACGCTTATACGGGTGTTCTTATTTTATAATGAGAAGGTGTTTACCATCTGTCCCAATCTTTCCAGATAACGTCGTAACCGGCTTTTCGAATTTCTCTTTCGATTTCGTCGGGTGTGCGATCATCATTTACCGAGAATTGTTCGAGTGCTGACGGATAAGTAACATAACCGCCCGGATCGGTTTTAGAGCCTGCACTCATGTTGGTAATTCCCAATGCTACCATGTTGTCGCGGTATTCGCTGCTTTCGCGGGTAGAAAGACTTAACTCAATGTCGTGATCAAAGAGGCGGAAAGCAAAGATAAGCTGTGCCAACTCTTTGTCTTTCATAATCACGTTGGGCTGAAAGCGTGCTTCTGCATACGGACGCATGCGTGGGAATGAAATGGAATATTTCGTGCGCCAATACTTCTTACGTAAATAAGCAAGATGTGTTGCCATCATGGTGGTATCGGTGCGCCAATCTTCAAGGCCAATCAATACGCCGAGTCCCATACGGTTTACACCGGCACGCCCAAGACGGTCGTAGGTATCGAGTCTCCAATCAAAGAAATGCTTCTTGCCGCGTGGGTGATATTCGGGATACGTTACTTTGTTGTACGTTTCCTGATAACAATACACAGAGTTTAATCCGGCTTCAATCAAGCGGGCATATTCATCTTCTTTGAGCGGTTGCACCTCTAGGTCTACCGAAGAGAAGTATTTACGAGCTAGCTTAATTGCTTTCTCCAGATACTCAACACCGGCTTCTCGTGGCGATTCGCCCGTAACCAACAAGATGTGTTCAAACGGTCCTATTTTCTTTATGGCTTGTAGCTCTTGTTCGATTTCTTCTTCGGTAAGAATAATGCGTTTGATCTCATTCTTGTGGTTGAATCCACAATAAACGCAATGATTGATGCATGCATTGGTAAGGTAAAGCGGAATGTAAAAGTGCTGAGTCTTACCAAAGCGTTGCTGTGTATACAGTTGACTTTTTTGAGCCATTTGTTCTAGAAAGGGTTCGGCGGCAGGAGATATCAATGCCATAAAGTCATTGATATCTAGTCTGTCTTTGCCAAGAGCTCTTTCTACATCTGATGCGGTACAAGCATAAATATTGCTTGTAACCTCGTCCCAGTTGTACTGGTCGATCAGTGTTGTAAAAGAGGTATTTGTCATTTTATTTTGTACAGTCTTTAAGGTTTCTGGTAAGTTTCATCGCGCAAAAGTTTGGTCCGCACATGGTGCAATGATCTTCGTCTTCAGCTTTGCTTTCTCTGTAATATTGTAGTGCGCGCTCAGGATCTAGGGAAAGATTGAATTGATCTTTCCAGCGGAATTCAAAGCGGGCTTTACTCAAAGCATTGTCTCTGATTTGTGCACCCGGATGTCCTTTTGCAAGGTCGGCTGCATGTGCTGCAATCTTATATGCAATAACTCCATTGCGAACATCTTCTTTGTTTGGAAGGCCAAGGTGTTCTTTTGGCGTTACGTAACAAATCATTGCCGTTCCCAATTGTGCTATTTGTGCTGCACCAATGGCCGATGTAATGTGGTCGTAACCCGGTGCGATGTCTGTAGTAAGCGGGCCGAGTGTGTAGAATGGTGCACCATGACAAAGGAACTTTTGCTCGGTCATGTTTTCCTTGATCTTATTCATCGGTACGTGTCCAGGACCTTCGATAATTACTTGTGCATTAACTTCCCATGCTACTTTGGTTAGTTGGCCAAGTACCTTAAGTTCGGCAAACTGTGCTTCGTCGTTCGCATCGTAAATAGAACCCGGACGTAAACCATCTCCCAACGAAACTGCTACGTCGTAGTCGCATAAGATATCACAGATCTCGCTAAAGTGTGTGTAAAGGAAGTTTTCTTGATTGTGAATCGTCATCCAGCTAGCCATAATTGATCCGCCGCGCGAAACAATACCGGTAAGACGTCTGCTGATGTATTTAAGATGATCTTTTAGTAATCCTGCGTGAATGGTGAAGTAATCTACACCTTGCTCGGCTTGTTCGATCAATGTGTCGCGATAGATCTCCCAAGTAAGGTCGGCAATATTACCATTCACTTTTTCCAATGCTTGATAAATAGGTACTGTTCCCATTGGTACAGGAGAGTTGCGAAGGATCCATTCACGTGTTTCATGAATATTGTTTCCTGTAGAAAGGTCCATAATGGTATCGCCTCCCCATTTACAACTCCACACAGCTTTCTCGATTTCTTCTTCAATGCCTGATGAAAGTGCAGAGTTTCCGATGTTTGTATTCAGCTTAACCAAAAAGTTGCGTCCAATAATCATTGGTTCGGCTTCGGGGTGATTGATGTTTGCTGGTATGATTGCTCTACCTGCTGCTATCTCGCGACGAACAAACTCGGGCGTGATGTAGCTTTTAAGTCCCATCTCTGTCATGCGTTGGTTTTCACGAATCGCTACATATTCCATCTCAGGAGTAATGATACGACGTTTTGCATAATACATTTGGGTAATTTGCTTTCCTTCTTTTCGTTTGTATGGTTTATAGTGTTGAGGAAAGCGAATAGCATCTAGAGCGGTATCATTAAGACGTTCTTTTCCGTAATCAGATGTTATTTCATTGAGCTGTATGATATCTTTGCGTTTCGAGTGCCATGCTTCTCGTAAACGAGGAAGACCTTTCTCAATATCAATTTTTATTTTCGGATCTGAATAAGGTCCGCTAGTATCATAAACTGTTACGGGTTTATTGCTTTTAAACTTTTCTTCTCCATCAATTGTGATAACACTATCTGTCAATTGTATCTCGCGCATTGCTACGCGTATTGGATGAACAGTGCCGTCTACATAGATCTTTTTAGATGCAGGATAGTTTATTTTGAAATTCTTTTTAGCCACGCTGGTATTGTTTTTAGGGTTTATGATTGAAGAAAAGAGGTTAGAGGACTACTTGCTTCTGCTGTTTGTTTAATTGACGCAAGTCTTGCTTCGTATGCCATACGTCCGGCATCTACGCCAAGTTTAAAAGCTTTTGCCATTGCAATAGGATCGCCTGCAATCGCGATTGCGGTATTTACAAGTACGGCATCGGCACCCATTTCCATGGCAAGAGCAGCGTGAGAGGGAGCACCGAGTCCGGCATCGATAACAACCGGAATGTTGCTTTGCTCGATAATGATCTCGATCAATTCTTTTGTTGTAATTCCTTTGTTTGTACCGATGGGTGCACCTAAAGGCATTACAGTTGCTGCTCCGGCACTCTCCAGATGCTTACATAATACAGGATCTGCTTGTATATAAGGCATGATAATAAAGCCTAGTTTTGCTAGTTCTTCTGTTGCTTTTAATGTTTCGATAGGATCGGGAAGAAGATACTTCGGATCGGGATGTATTTCAAGCTTTAGCCAGTTTGTTTCGAAAGCATCGCGTGCCATTTGTGCAGCGAAAACTGCTTCTTTTGCATTGCGAACTCCAGAGGTGTTGGGTAGCAAATTTACGTGTGGAAGTTTGATGTGCTCGAGCATATCGTCATGCTTGTTGGTAAGATCAATACGCTTCATAGCTGCTGTGACAAGTTCGGATCCGGAAGCTTTGATAGCTTCGGTCATGATCTCATTCGAACTGAACTTGCCGGTTCCTACAAAGAGGCGCGAGTTGAACTCTTTTCCGGCAATGATTAGTTTTTTCATGTGTTTATCTATTGAGTGTTTCTATAATTAATTGAGTTTCGGCTACCGGATTGGTAGCTTGTAGTATTGTCGATGATAAAGCGATTTGCATAATTCCTATCGTTGTAAGATCTTTGATGTCGCTAACAGTAATCCCTCCAATTGCAACAATCGGAATGTGAATACGATGCTCGTGACATGCTTTTAAAATTGAAGCATAACCGTCAAGGCCTAAAATAGGACTAAGGTTTTTCTTAGTTTGAGTAAAGCGAAAAGGACCTAAGCCAACATAATCTACTCCATCGGAAACCAGTTGTTTCAAATCATCGAATGTATTGGCTGTGCCTCCGATAATGTATTTGTTTCCCATTATTTTGCGGGCTTCGCTTACCGGCATATCATTCTTGCCTAAGTGTACGCCATGTGCTCCAACGTTGATTGCAACTTGTACATGATCATCGATGATGAAAGTTGCGTTATATTGTTTGCATATCGGCTTTAATTGTAGGGCAGTAGCTTCGATTTCTGCTTCAGAAGCATCTTTCATACGAAGCTGTATCCATTTACAACCACCTTGTAAGGCTAATTGAGCCGAGTCGATATAGCTATATTGCTCGGTTTGGTGTGTGATAAATTGAAGTGTGTTCATTGTTTTTCTTTTATGGTCAATATGCTATTTACGCAATCAAATGGTTGTATGTTTGCTTTTTCCCAAAGTGAACCGAGTAAAGCTGCTCCACCAAATCCCATTTCTTTTACTTTCTTGATGTTGCTTGCAGATATGCCTCCTAGAGCAATAACCTTTTTGTTGATTAGCCCTTTATGAGCTAAAGACCCGAGTTGATCGTGCGTAAATGCTGATTGGTAAGTTGCTTTGGATATGCTGTTGAATATTGGACTTAAGAATACATAATCGAAAAGTTCGATGAACTCTAGCTCTTCTATTGTTTGACATGATTTACTTATCAAACCTTCGTAATCAGGTATTATATTCGGACTGCGTTTGTTGATATGTATGCCCCCAAGTTTGTACTCTAGCGCTAGTCCGTGATGATT
>CAMTPD010000181.1 GCA_947074265.1 uncultured Porphyromonadaceae bacterium | reverse complement strand
TTCGGTGAAGGGAGAGATCTAAGGTGCTTTTTCCTGACCCCGAAAGGCCTGTAAACCAAATCATTTTGCCTCGTTGCATTAGGAGCTTCTCGCGATCACTGCGCTGTAACATTCGGTCAAAGATTGGATATATATGTTTCTCTTTCATAGCGAGATTGTTGTAATTGATATTTTCTTAATGATTTAAAACTCCCAGATTAGTGGAATCAAGAATATCGACAATATAAATACAATAATATTGAGCGGTAGACCAATGCGTACATAATCAGTGAATTTATAATTACCAACACTTTGCACAATCAAATTTGTTTGGTATCCGATTGGTGTGGCAAAACTTGCAGATGCCGCAATACAAATTGTAACAAATAGCGGTTGTGGATCTATTCCCAGCTGTGATGCTACAGCTATTGAAATTGGAAATGTAAGAGCTGCGGCTGCATTATTTGTAATCACTTCGGTAAATAGATTTGTGATCAAATAAATTGCGGCAAGAATAGCATGAGGCCCATAATCGTCGGCAATGCTAATGATTGTTGTTGCTATTTGATCGGCTATTCCCGAGTTCATCATGGCTTTACTAACGGCAAAAGCACATGCGATTGTAATGAGGATATCCCAACTGATAAACTTGGTATAGTTTTGAGTTGGAATGATATTAGCCCAAGCCATGATCACGACTGTGATTGAGGCAAAGAAAAACATGTCAAATTTGACCCCATCCATAGCAGGAAGATACTCTCCAAGTGTAGCTCCGAGAATCATCATAATTACCAAAGCTATAGCTAAAAGGCGTTTCGATTTATTGCCCGGAATGTTGAAGTCTCCAACATCTGATAATAAAAGGAATACGGATGAATCTCCCCATGTTGGAATAAAAGTTCCATCGGTAAGAAGTACAAGATTATCTCCTTCTTTTAAGACCAATTGATTTAATCCGACACTAATTCGTTCTCCATTACGATGAACAGCCATTACAACTGCACCATAGTGACGATAAAAGTCAAACTCTCCAAGTGTTTTTTCTAACCCTGGAAAGCGACCACCAAGTACAGCCTCTACTTGTTTTACGGCTTTCTTCTTAACAAAATCCTTGTCAGCATTTGCAAGACAGTTTAGTTCTAATCCGTCCATGTTAATTAATTGCTGAACATTTCCTGATTTGCCACCTAAAACAAGTTGATCATTTTCTGCAATCTGAACCGGAGTATCAGTCACGTTTATAATTCGATCTTTTCGGATTATAGAGCGGACTTCAAATTGCTGTAGTTCTTTGATTTTACGATGTTCAATAGTTGCTCCAATAAATCGACTACCAGGTATAATATTTACATCGTAATTGTATTCTTTATATTCAGTAATTGTGTTATCGTCTTTGTTACTGCCAGGAAGTAGCATCTTTGCAAAAACAATAAGATATAAAATGCCGACAATAGAAATGAAGAAGCCAACTTTGCCTAATTCAAACATACCCAACCCCGGATACCCTTGTGCTTGCATCATTCCATTTACTACCAAGTTTGTTGATGTGCCAATTAGTGTACACATACCTCCAAAGATGGTTGCATATGAAAGAGGTATCAAAAACTTTGTTGACGGCATATTCATAACTTCCGACCATTTTTTGATGATCGGTGCAAATATGATAACAACTGCTGTATTGTTTAGAAAAGCTGAAATACCTGCAATCGATGGTAATATTTGGATAAGCGACCTTGGAACAGACTTTCTGGTATGAGGAAGTAGTTTGCGAATTATTTTATTCAATGCTCCAGATCGGCGCACTCCTTCACTAACGAGAAAAAGCACAGCTACCGTAATCATCCCTTTGTTGCTAAAACCAGATAAAGCCTCTTTGGGAGAGATTGTACCAGTGAGCATAAAAAGGATTACAGCTGTAAAGAAAATCATACCCGGACGCATTTTGTCCATCGCTAATGCAATGATCATTCCACAAAGAATAACCAATACAAACAAGGATTCGAGTGTCATTAAGGATACGAGATTAGTTGTTTTTCTTAACGATAAACCAAGGGCTTAATACATCTTCCTTATTATAATATAGAGGTGTTATTTCATCGGGTTGAAATATTTCCATACCTGCAGATCGTGCAATAGCATGCCCTGCTGCTGTATCCCACTCCATTGTTGGAGCAAAACGTGGATATACGTCAGCTCTACCTTCTGCGACAAGACAAATTTTAAGAGAGCTTCCACTGGAAATCATCTCGACAGAAGGATAAATGTTGCGAAGTTTTTCAATGTAGTTTTCGGTCTCTGGACTCAGATGAGAACGAGATGCCACTACAACAAATTGGTCATCGTCTTTTTTTATGGGTAGTTGTATTGCGTTTGTTTCTAGTTCGGCACTATTTATAGAAATAGTATCGTCAGACAATGTATATTTAAAAGCACCGTTTTCGATAGTTCCGAAATAGAGTTCTCGTTTTACGGGCACATAGATGACTCCTAATACAGGAACACCATTTTTTACTAAAGCGATATTTACCGTAAATTCGCCATTACGTTTAATAAACTCTTTTGTCCCATCAAGAGGATCAACAATCCAAAGCTTTTTCCATTGGTTGCGTGTAGAAAAGTCAATAGCTTTACCTTCTTCACTCAAAATTGGAATCTTAGTCTTTTCTAAGATAGAGCATATAACTTCATTGGCATTTTTATCTGCAATAGTAAGGGGTGAATTGTCTGCTTTTTTTTCAATCCCAAAGTCGGATGCAGGATCATTGTATATTTTCATGATCTCCACACCAGCTTTGATCGCAGCATCAATCGCGATATAAAGCGTTTGTATCATTTCAGATTCTATTTCGTAATTGTGTATAACAACAGATTCTTATGCAAAAATAGGATTAATGTTTGAGGAATCGACAACCATTCGTAATTTATAATAGATATTTACAACTAAGAGGTCTCTTTTTAGGTCTCTTGTAATTTGTTGTTATATCGCGATATAGCAGGATTTTATTAAAGTAAAATAAGCTATTGAAGACTTCTGTTTTCGTAAATTCAATTAACGAAAATTTATCTCCAATAGCTTATTATTTGCTTATAAATGACCTTTATAAAGGTCTAATCCAGATGTTACGGTATTTTACAGGATTGCCATGATCTTGTAGTCGAATAGGGGCTTTTCCATGAGTTTGTACTTGTGGGTGACCAATATACTCTGTTGTGCCTCGAATAGCAGTATTGTTTTGTATTACTACGCCATTGTGCAATACGGTAATATAAGGAGGTGTACGGAAGGTTCCATCTTCTTTAAAGGTCGGAGCAGTATAAATAACATCGTATGTATTCCATTCTCCAGGTTTTCGCATCGCATTAACTAGTGGAGGTGTTTGTTTATAGATACTTCCGGCTTGTCCATTTCCGTAGGTTTCGTTTTGAAAATTATCCAGTATCTGAAGCTCATATCTATCTTGTAAGAAGATTCCGCTATTACCACGGCCTTGGCTCTTTTCATTACTTGGAGTAGGTGCACTCCATTCAATGTGTAATTGAAAATTATCGAAATCATCTTTGGTTTGAATATCCCCGGTTCCACCTTTTACAACAATTGCGCCGTCTTCAATAACCCAAGGTGCAGCTCCTTTTTCTCTGGAGCCAATCCATTGATTTAGGTTCGTTCCGTCGAAAAGAACGATTGCATCACTGGGTGCTGTAATATAAGCATTTGTTGCTTTATCACCAGGTGTAATAATAGCCGGTTGAATGCTCCAGAATTCGGTCATTTCTGGAGTCATTGCAGGTAGGGGTGGGTACTTGTTGTCTTGAGCTGTAATATTAGATGTAAAGAACAGTGATCCACAAAGCACAACAGTGCTAATTGCTAAGTTTGTTTTCATGTTAATTTAGATTATGTGGTAGAAAATATTAGATTGACCGAAGATAATAAAACTATTAAGGATAGAAAACGAATTAAACAAATATGCAAAAACGCGAAGAGATTTCTTTTGCTTGATATAAAATAAATGGTATGGGTGATACTATTTAATAAATAAGTTCTGAAATGCTTAGTATGACCAAACTTAGTATTTATAATACCAAAGCAAGTTAAATCATTATATGTTTATGTAATTTATAAAATATGATTCGTTTATTAACCTTGTTCGTTTTTTTTCTAGGCAGACTTTTGAAACTTCGTGAATCAGAAAATTGTTATATGTACAATATATTTTGTCAAAGCAAGCCTTTTTTTATTGGTGTAAAATTAAAGATTATATAATATGAGTACAGATGCGATCAATAATGGTAATGTAGCTTTCATGGTTATAACAACAGTTTTAGTTTTTCTAATGACTCCAGGATTAGCCTTTTTCTATGGAGGTTTAGTTCCTAAAAAAAATTCACTAACGATGATGATGTACTCCTTTATAGCAATAGGAGTCGTTTCTATTTTATGGGTTTTCGGTGGTTTTTCAATGGTTTTCGGAAAAGATATTGGCGGTATTATAGGATCGCCTTTCGAATATTTTATGTTGAAGCATGTAGACTTTTCTATTAACTCAGACTATGGGTCTACGATCCCTTTTTTGATGTTTTTTATGTATCAGTTGATGTTTGCGATAATTACAGCTCCATTAATGACTGGAGCTATTGCTGGGCGGATAACAATATCAGGTTGGATAAAGGTATTAGTATTATGGATGTTATTTATTTATTTTCCTGTAGCACATTGGATTTGGGGGAATGGTTTTTTAAGTGATATAGGATTTGTAGATTATGCCGGAGGTACAGTTATTCATGCAACTGCAGGATTTAGTGCATTAGTTGGTGTATTTTTCTTTGGAAGACGTAATGTAATGCCTAAACGTAATTATAGTAATATTAATCTGGTTTTGATTGGAACAGCCCTGTTAATGTTTGGCTGGTTTGGGTTCAATTCTGGAGGGGCTTTGGCTGGTGGTGAAGTTGCAGCAATTGCGTTTACAAACACCGGTATTGCAGCTGCCTTCGCAACTATTGTTTGGGTGATAATGGCTTATATTAGA
>CAMTPD010000180.1 GCA_947074265.1 uncultured Porphyromonadaceae bacterium | reverse complement strand
GAGATAAGTTAAGTTTCATTGTCCAGTTCCAATCTTTCGTTTGAATAAGGGTTGCGTTGATCAACGCTTCGATACCTGTATTCTTCATTTCACCTACGTTCATCGGCATTGTTGCGATACCACCTGTTAGTGATAGTGGAACGTAGAAGATCATATCTTTGGTACGTGAGTCGTAGAATTCTACATCTAGAGATAGGCGGTTGAAGAACATCATATCCAAACCAACGTTGAACTTCGCCGATTTCTCCCATTTCAAGTCTGGGTTACCAATTTGTGTTGGCACCGCACCCGGGTTTCCTTTGTAGTCGTAACCGAATCCGTATAGTTGACGAGCTTCGTACCAACCGATGTCTTGGTTACCTACAGTACCGTAACTTGTGCGAACAGCCAAGTTTGTCAACCAATCTGATGTTGATTCCATAAATTCTTCACCAGAGATTCTATATTTACCACCTACAGAGTAGAAAGTACCCCAGCGGTTGTTGTCACCCACGCGTGAAGTTCCGTCTACACGTACACTTCCCGATAGGTAGTATTTACCTGCGTAATCGTATTGCAAGTTTGTGAAATAAGAAGCCAATGAGCTTTCGTATTTGTAAGTTCCTGCCGATACCGGAGTTGATGCATTCCCGATTTCAGGACCTGCATTTGCAGGATAGTTGTTTGCAACTAGATATGATATGTTGCGTGTTTGTTTTTGTGCTTCTTGACCCAACAATACATTGAAGTTGTTGCTTCCAACTGTTTTTACACAGTTTAATGTATTTGTAAATGTCCATGTAAAGAAGTCTTCTTTGTTTTGAATACCTTGGCGATTCATTTCAGCACCCTGTGGGTTCATCATTGACCAAAGGTTGAATTCGTTTAGGTTGAACCAGTTCAAACCAAGCGACGTTTTGAATGTAAAGTCTTTTGCAAACTTCACAGTTGCCCATGGATTGATGATTGCAACAGTTTGTTTTTGTTTGCGGATATCCCCTTTATCCGGGTCGTTGATTGCAACCGGATTGTAATAAGCATCCAAGTTGTATGATCCGTCTTCGTTGTATACTTGTTCCCAAGGACGAAGGTCGTAAACCGCAACGATAGGGTTTACATATTGGCTTTCTGATGGTGCATTGTTGATATTCGCAATAGATCCTGAAGCTTGTACCCCGAAAGAAACTACTTTACCTGATTGCTCCAAGTTAAGACGACCCGAGTAACGATCCATACCTGTACCGATCAATACCCCTTCGTTGTCGAAGTATCCTGCGCTCACAAAGTATTTCAATCCGTCTTTACCACCTTGTACGTCTACATTGTACTCTTGTGTAAAGCCTGTACGTAGTACTTCATCTAACCAGTCTACCGATTTTGTTTTGTCCGTAATACCAAAACCGTTTTTCAAGTAATTAATACCGTCTTGTTTTGAAGGAAAGCTTGCTTGGTCGTAGTTACTGATAGCACCACCCCAGATATCTAAATAACGATCTAGATCTACTGTTTTGTAATTATTGTCTAGGTTGAAAACTCTAGAAACCCCTGCTTTGGCAGTAAGATTTACTTGAGGTTTTCCTTCTTTACCTTTCTTTGTTGTAATTACGATTACACCATTCGCTGCACGTGCACCATAAATAGATGTCGCCGTTGCGTCTTTAAGTACGTTGATGCTTTCGATATCGGCAGGATTGATACTTGCCAATGGAGAAGATGCTTGTTGGCCACTACCAACACCAGAATTCATACCTACTTTGTCTGAGAAGTATGGCATACCGTCGATAACGTAAAGAGGTTCTGTTCCTGAGTTTACAGATCCGATACCACGGATATTAACCGATGCATATGCTCCAGGCTGTCCGCCACGGTTGTTCATTTGCAAACCGGCTACCGAACCTTGAAGTGATTTCATAAAGTTAGCATCTGTTTTTGCTACTAACTCTTCGCTCTTCAACGTTTGTGCAGAACCGGTAAAGGCTGCTTTCTTAGTAACTCCATATCCTGTTACTACAACCTCTTCTAGGTCTAGGCTTGCAGGATCAAGTACAACATTCATCACTGATTTTACCGGAACTTCTTTTGTATTCATTCCGACATAAGAGAAGATTAGCGTTTTTACGCTTGAAGGCACGTCGATTGTAAAATTACCATCGATGTCTGTCACTGTACCCTGAGTAGTACCTTTTGCAACTACAGATGCTCCGATTACCGGATATCCATCTTCCGAAGAGGTAACCACACCGGCTACTTTCGTAGTTTGAGCAAAAGCTAAACCAACACTCAGCATTAAGCAAATTAACACAAAGGTCAACTTCTTCATAGATTCATTGGATTTATTAAGTGTTTATTTAAAATTAGCGTTTATGCATACATCTGTTTTAAGCTTCACAGAAGTACAAGATTCACTACATTGTATTTTTATACACACATAACAGATATAGCTTCATTGTCTATAACTGTTGTACAACACAAATATACAACCATTTTATTACTTTGCAATGCTAAAACAAACTTTTTGAAACAAAAACGACATAATAATCCATTTTATGGAACAATTTGACCAACAATTTAATCGTATATTTATACAATAAAATATCCAAACTATGTATTATATAATATTCACCCTGCATACAAACAAAAAAAAGGAGCTCCGCTAAGCGGAACTCCTTGCAAACATATTATAGTATTTGATTAGTAACCAGGATTTTGCTGTTCAGCAATCACATAGTTTGAATCAATCTCTTTTACAGGTATCGGTAGAATCGTTCTGAAATATGTATTATCGAACTTTCTCGATGCCTCTGTTAAGTTTAACTGCCATCCTTGATCAGCAGCAGATGTATAACGAACTACAGTTTGATTGTTACGCATTGCATCGAAGAAACGGTGTCCTTCACCAACCAACTCTTTTGCACGCTCAAGCAAAATACGCTCCAATGTAACGTCTCCTGCTGCAACCGGAGTTGCTTTCGGGTTAGCACGCAATACAATAGGATTCAAGTATTCTACTGCCGTTGCATTATCTCCTAATTTAAATGCTGCTTCCGCTGCATTCAAATAGATCTCAGAAATACGAAGAGCCGGAATATTGTTTACACGAACATCTCCACTTCTTCCTGGAAATTTATTCAAATAAACACGATTGGTTCCATAAAGTTTGATATTAGCCGCTTTTACCGCTGCTAATGTTACACCAATACGAATATCGTTAGGATCGCTATTTAATTCATCAACAAACTTCTTTGTCAGAACCATATCGCTATAACCATCTTCAGCCATCAAGTAACCGATCGATTCACGGTCTACCCAGTCGTCAGTTCCTTTATTTACGATTTCGAAAATCATTTCTTTGCTACCTGGTTTTGACCAACCTGAAACATATTCATCCGTTGCCCAAAGTTCATAAGAACCAGATGCAATCACCTCTTTAGCTACAGCCAACGCTTGCTGATTATCCCCTTTGTATAAATAAACACGAGACAATAGTGCTTTTGCTGCTCCTTGATTGATATAACCGTTTTCTTTTGTCTGTGCAGTTTTTAACAATGGAATTGCTGCAGTAAGATCTGAAATAACTTGATCATAAACCTCTTTCACTGAGTTACGGCTTGGATACAAACCTTCTCCATCATAAGGATTTACCGGCTTTGTGATAATTGGCACACCGTATGATACTCCATTATCCATTTGGTAAGGCTTACCGTAGATACGACACAAGTCGAAATGAGCCAAAGCTCTTACTGTAAGACATTGACCTTTCATATCTGCAAGATCAGCTTCTTTTCCATCTGCAACTTTACCTTTTTCAATTGCATCAAGCAAGCTATTTGCACGACGAATTACATTATAAGGTATATCCCAGATACCTGGTGCATTCGATGCTGTATAACGCATTTCATACAAAGGCACAGTACGTGTTCCTGTTGAAGATTGCATATCATCGGCACGAACGTCTCCATAATAAAGCATTCTTGCACCGTAATATTCGTTACGAGATGAGCTCCCTTGCAATCCGTCGTATACACCGTAAAGTGCATTCAAGGCTTTAGCATAGTTATCGATCGCAACTTCTGTGTCTGCACCGTTGGATGGACTTTCGTCCAACCAACTGTTTCCACATGAGGTAAGTGTAGCAGCTGCTAAAACTACCAACACCGATTTGTATATCTTTTTCATATCAATAAAATCGCTTTAAAAATGTGTATTGTTTAGAAACCAACTTCGATACCGAAAGTCATTGTTCTTAGAGCAGGTGTTTCGAATGTTACAACACCATTAGTAGGAGTTTCAGGATCAACATACAAATCTTTAGATTTGATTGTAAACAAGTTGTTACCCGAAGCATACGCTCTCAAACGTGCAAGACCTAGTTTTTCGGCCCATTTACTTGGAGCTGTAAAACCGACAGTCAAGTTTTTCAAACGAAGGTGATCTGTTGGCATCAACCATCTTGAAGAACGCACATTTGCATTTCCATAAACAAATTGAGGAAGTTTCGCGTTATCGCCAGGTTGTTGCCACATTTCTTCAATCTTATAATATGAAGGGATGTTACCGCGATAGTTATACGTACCACCATTCGATTGCAACCAAGAAGCATTATCCAATGCATGGCCACCAATTGAATAAGTAAATGTAAAACCAAGATCGATAAACTTCCAGCTTAGGTTGTTTGTAAGACCACCAACTAACTTAGGCTCTACAGTTCCAACAATTACGCGGTCTGCTTCAGCATAGTTTGTAGTTGTAGAACGATCTCCGTCTCTGTTTTTGAAATACATTTCTTTACCTGTAGCAGGATCAACTCCAGCATATTCATACATGTAGAATGAATAGTATGAGTGACCAACTTTGTTGATGATTTGACCATCAATTACCAGATCTTGATCACCATCAAGTTTTACCAATGTATTTTTGTTGCGAGACATATTCAATGTTGTACTCCAAGAGAAGTCTTTCGTATTGATGTTTGTGCTCTTTAGTTCGATTTCGAAGATCGGAAGAGCACACGTCTGAACTCCAGTCACTCCGGAGAAGCTCGGATGC
>CAMTPD010000179.1 GCA_947074265.1 uncultured Porphyromonadaceae bacterium | reverse complement strand
TCTCCGATTGATACTAGAGCGAGAGATGTGTGTAAAACAACAACGAATAGATAGTTTCATCTTCAACACGGCCGAAGAACGTTACTTGGATTTCATCACAACCCAACCGGATCTTTTCAACAGACTTACGCTCACTCAACTATCTTCTTATCTCGGAATAGAACGACAGTCGCTAACCCGTATTCGCAAGCGACTTTTAAGTCAATCGTGAAATGGCACATTTGTGTCGGATACACTACGCCTGAATTACGACCTTTGACCTCAAAAAAAAGGTATGCTAATAGGACATTATGCTCCGGCTTTTATGATTAAAGCCCTTGACAAAAAGGTTCCGCTTTGGGGACTATTCATCGCAGTGCAAGTAGCCGATATTATCTGGGCTACTTTGATTTTACTCGGCATTGAAAAGGCCGGCATCAATACAGAGGCTTTGCATAGTCCGCTTGTATTAAGTTATATGCCTTATTCGCACGGTCTTTTATCGGCAATTTGCTACAGCCTTGCCGGCGTAGGGTTGCTTCTTTTGTTTCCTTACTTCAGAAAGAATAAACAAACGGCATGGTTGCTCGGCTTGGCAATCTTCTCACACTGGATCATCGATTTTATTTCTCACCGTCCCGACTTGCCCGTCTACGGCAATTCGATGAAGGTAGGACTCGGACTCTGGAATTATCCTGCATGGTCTAAGATTATAGAGGCCGGTATGTATGTTTTGGGGGCTGCATGGTATGCTTATGCGGTAAAAGGTTTTAAACGATGGGCAGCGTGGCTATTTTGGATTTTCATTTTAGCCTCAACGTTGTCATCGACATTAAGAAGCGAAACAATGGATCCGGGAAATATCCATTCGGTTGCGATCTCGGCATTGACTTTTTATTTCTTTGCAACTCTTGTTATTTTCATTGTTGAGAAGAATGAAAAAGAATAATACAACTTCACTCTTTCCTTTTCTCGCATTTCCTACTCAATTTATCTAGAATATAAAGAACGGAAAACATCCAACTTTATTGCATAAAAAAAGGGTTACCCGAAACGGATATCCCTTTTGCTTTATCATGAGGTGTGAATTACATCATACCGCCCATGCCACCCATTCCCGGGTTCATTGGAGCTGCAGGAACGTTTTCTTCCTTCTTCTCTGCGATAACACATTCTGTTGTTAGGAACATACCTGCGATTGAAGCAGCGTTTTCCAATGCAACACGTGTTACTTTAGCAGGGTCGATAACACCCGCTGCATATAGATGTTCGTATACATCTTTGCGAGCGTTGTAACCGAAGTCACCTTCTGTTTCTTTTACTTTTTGTACGATAACCGCACCTTCTTTACCAGCGTTGGCAACGATTTGGCGAAGTGGTTCTTCGATTGCACGTTTTACAATCTCGATACCTGTAGTTTCGTCTTCGTTTTCGCCTTTCATGTCTTCCAATGCAGCTGTAGCACGGATGTAAGCGATACCACCACCAGGTACTGTACCTTCTTCAATTGCAGCACGTGTTGCGCTCAACGCGTCGTCTACACGGTCTTTCTTTTCTTTCATTTCCATTTCTGAAGGAGCACCTACATAAAGTACGGCAACACCACCCGAAAGTTTAGCAAGACGTTCTTGAAGTTTTTCTTTATCGTAGTCTGAAGTTGTTTTTTCGATTTGCGTACGAATTTGAGCAATACGTGTATCGATTGCGTCTTTATCACCTGCACCGTTTACAACTGTTGTGTTGTCTTTGTTTACAGTTACTTTTTCTGCTGTACCAAGCATATCCATTGTAGTGCTTTCAAGCTTCAAGCCTTTCTCTTCCGAGATTACTACACCGCCTGTAAGTACTGCGATATCTTCAAGCATTTCTTTACGACGATCGCCGAAGCCCGGAGCTTTAACCGCACAGATTTTCAAGCCTGCTCTCAAACGGTTTACTACCAAAGTTGCCAATGCTTCGCTGTCGATATCTTCTGCGATGATCAACAACGGACGACCGCTTTGTACTGTTTGCTCAAGGATAGGTAGCAATTCTTTCAATACAGAGATCTTCTTGTCGTAGATCAAGATGAATGGATTTTCAAGATCTGCTTCCATTTTCTCCGGATTAGTTACGAAGTATGGAGAGATGTAACCACGGTCAAATTGCATACCTTCTACAACGTCTACTGTTGTTTCTGTACCTTTTGCTTCTTCTACTGTGATAACACCTTCTTTTTTCACTTTGCGCATTGCTTCTGCAATAAGAGCACCGATAGCTTCGTCGCCGTTTGCAGAGATTTTCGCTACGTTTTCGATCTTGTCAAAGTCGTCACCGATTTCGATTGCTTGTTCTTTGATGTTTTCAACAACTTTAGCAACCGCTTTGTCGATACCGCGTTTCAAATCCATTGGATTTGCACCTGCTGTAACGTTTTTAAGACCTACGCCAATGATTGCTTGTGCCAATACAGTTGCAGTAGTAGTACCATCACCCGCATCGTCGTTTGTTTTCGATGCAACTTCGCGTACCATTTGAGCACCCATGTTTTGGAATGGATCTGAAAGCTCAACTTCTTTCGCTACAGAAACACCGTCTTTCGTGATGTGTGGAGCACCGAATTTTTTCTCGATGATTACATTACGTCCTTTAGGACCTAGTGTTACTTTTACTGCATTTGCCAACTCGTCTACACCTTTTTTCAAAAGGTCGCGAGCATCCATATTGAATTTAATATCTTTAGCCATGATGTTTTCTTTTTAATGTTTACAAATAGTGATTAGATAATTGCCAAAATATCAGATTGACGCATGATTAGATACTTCTCGCCGTCTAGTTCGATTTCAGTACCAGCATATTTGCCATAAAGGACAACGTCGCCATTCTTTACAATCATTTCTTCGTCTTTTTTTCCGTTACCTACAGCAACAACCTCGCCTTTAAGCGGTTGTTCTTTTGCTGAATCCGGAATAATGATTCCACTAATTGTTTTCTCTTCTGCAGCTGCTGGTTTGATCAGCACTCTGTCTGCTAATGGTCTGATGTTCATGATAGCTTATCTTTATTTTGTTTATTAATAATTTGAATTGTTAATAGCCGTTCGTTTTATGAGCGACTACGTTTAATCTATTACCAATATTATGCCAAATTGTTTTTGTCACTTATACGCTGACAAGATTTCTTTATAAATGTAAATAAATATGACATAACTGACAGGATGGCTTTATTCATGCAGTTTCTTGTGTCAGTTATGCATGCAAAAAATAAAAAAGTCTCCTTCGCAGCGCAGACTGCAAAGGAGACTTTCGGGTATGTTTTACAGGAAATGGATCAGACTTCCTTTTTTATCAAAAATGTATTAATAGAATGTGGTGCAAGCGATAAGCGGTAGAGTGTTTTATCAACTGCAGTGTTGATGGTTGCGGCATTGTCTGTCGTGTTGGCAACGAGCAATACCATCGATCCGTCGAGGTTGACAAAGGCGATGGCATCTTTGTAAGTTCCTTGCGTTGTTACTACAGAGGCGCCCGGTTTTACAAAGTGCGACGCGTGCTTCATCACATAATATTCGTAGGTATAGTTGTAGGCTTTGGTTTGCGGATCTACCACTACCAATGAGTTTTGTGCCCATCCCCAACGACTCACGCCGCCTTTCTCGAGTGCCATATTCCAATACATATAGGCATTGGCTCCGTTTTCGAGGTAAAAGCGCATCAAGTTCCAGGAGTATTCGGCTCCCTGCCAACTGTTTTTTCCGTCGCCACATTCTTGCTCGGTTTGGTAAAGGGTAAGAAGCGGGAAGCGCTCGCGCACCACTTTTAGGATGTCTTTACCGGCCCACTGAAAGCCTACGCCGGAGATGAATTGTTTGGCTTCGGGATCGAGAAGTATGGAGTCTATTTGTGCAAAGTCGGGACGTTCCATGGTACCGAGCATAACCGATACGTTTTGCTTTTGCATCTGAGGCCCAAGATAGTTGCCGATAAAGCTAGCCAGCGAAGTGGCTGTCCACGTACAACTTGGGAAGATTTGGCACGAGTTGAATTCATTTTGTGGCATTACGGCCGAGATCTCGATGCCTTGTTTGCGATAAGCGTCGATGTATTTTGCAAAATAACGGGCATAAGCATCGAAGTGCGCAGAGTCGGTTATGAATAGGTCTGTTCCTTCGGCTCCTTGATTGTAGATAGAAAGCCCGTTGTGCAATGCTTGATTCACATTGTTATCGGACGAAGCACAGGCGTAATGTTTGTTTTTCTTCATCCAAGCCGGAGGCGACCAAGGGGATGCCCACAGTTTGAGCGAAGGGTTTACGCTGAGTGCCGATTTGATATACGGAATAAGTGTTTCTTCGTCGTTTTTGATGGAGAAGTTGGCCAGTTGAAAGTCGCCTTCTACTTCATCGTACGAATACCAATCGCGAGAGAAGTCGTTGGCACCGATCGGTGTGCGGCAAATGGTAAACGACGCACCAAGATTGGAGTCGAACAGTTCGCGCATGATACTTGTTTTCGCCGTATCGGGAAGTGATTGTAAGGCTACCCATCCCATTTCGTTGAAACATCCGCCGAAGCCGTCGATTTGTTGCTTGGTTTCGTGCGGAAGTACAATCAAGTCGGGTACCTCGTCTGTTGTGGTTGCTACTACCGGCTGTTGTGGTTGCCAGCATGCGTTTGGCGTGGTGCTTATCCACTCCATAGCGGGTTGGTTTTTACATCCTACCAACCCTAGAGTGAATAAGGCTAACAAAGTAAGTTTCTTCATGTATCTTTATTTATTGTTACTCGTTACTGAGTGATCTTTGCGATCAGCTCGTCCGGAGTAAGGAGCTCTTGCTCGCCCGAAAGCATGTTCTTCAAGTTGACCTTGCCTTCGTTCATTTCGCTCTCACCAACAATGGCAACGACAGTTATTTGCTTGCTGTCGGCATACGACATTCGCTTCTTCATCTTTGCTGCCTCAGGATATAGCCCGGCTCGTACTCCTGCCTGACGTATTTTAGTATCAATTGGCAACACGAAATTCACTTCTTTTTCTCCAAAGTTTACAAACATTCACTGAGTTGAGTGCAATGTTTCTTTCGGTTACAGTTC
>CAMTPD010000178.1 GCA_947074265.1 uncultured Porphyromonadaceae bacterium | reverse complement strand
TCTCATCTATCGAAAACATCGACCTTTATCCATTCAAAAGATACATCGACGAAGGCTTTGGCGGTGTGATGACAGGACACCTTGTTGTACCTGCGCTCGAAAAGTCGCGCACACGTCCTACGTCACTTTCCAAAACAATCGTAACCGATTTGCTGCAAAACAAAATGGGCTTCGAAGGCCTTTGTTTTACCGATGCATTGGCCATGAAAGGGGCAAGTGCAGGCAAAACAGAAAACCAAGCCGTGCAGGCACTGCTTGCCGGAAACGACATTTTGCTTGGTTCGTCGGCTCCATTTACCGACCAAAAAGCACTACTTGCAGCCATCGAAAACAAGCAAATACCGGCCAAACTGATCGAAGAAAAGTGTAAAAAGGTATTGGCCTATAAATACGTTTTGGGCTTGAACAACTACAAGCCGATTGTAATCAAAGGCTTGCAGGAACGCCTTAATACGCCTCATGCCAATTGGCTTGCGGGCAAACTCAATGCCGAAGGACTTACCTTGGTAAAGAATACCGAACGTGAAGTGCCGATCAAAGGCCTGGCCAATAAAAAGATTGCCGTATTGTCGCTTGGCGACGATGCCAACAACGAGTTTACCCAATCGGTACGCAACTATACGCAAGCCGACGCTTTTGCCATTGGTCGCAAGTTTACTCCGGCACAGTCGGAAGCGGTATTGAAGAAGCTCGAAAACTACGACGTAATCATCTGCGGACTACATACCAATCGTATCAAAGAGTCGGTTGCACTCAAGAAACTACTCGTTCAGAAAGACTTTCATATTGTATTTTTTGTAAGTCCGTACGCGCTTACCGACTATAAGTTCTCCGTAGATAAAGCACGCTCTGTAACAGTTGCATACGAGAATACACCTCTGGCAAAAGAGTATGCGGGGCAATTGCTTTTTGGCGGTATCCCGGCAAAAGGAAAACTACCGGTATCGGTCGAAGAGCTTTTTGTTGCCGACACCGGTATCAATACCCGAAAAGTACGCTTGAGTTATCAAGATGCGGAAGAGGTAGGACTAAATGCCACAAAGCTTGAGCAAATAGATGAAATAGTACAAGAAGGTATCAAAGCCGGAGCATATCCCGGATGTCAGGTATTGGTTGCCAAAGACGGAGTTGTGGTGTACGACAAAGCCTTCGGCTACTACGACAATACCCGAAAAAAAAAAGTAACGACGCAATCGGTTTATGACTTGGCTTCTGTTTCTAAAGCAGCCGGAACACTTCCTGCCGTGATGAAACTATACGATGAAAACAAGCTCAAACTGCAAGGTACACTTGCCGACTATCTGCCCGAGATGAAGAAAACAAACAAAGCATCGGTGCAGGTTACCGACTTGCTTTATCACCAGTCGGGCATTACGCCGGCGATCAATTTCTATACTTCGGCCATCGACAAGTCGAGTTATTCGGGCTCGCTTTATGCCTCGGCACGCAATGCTACCCATCCGGTACGTCTCGATGCCAAAACCTACGGCCGCACCAACTTTAAATACAATCCCGACTTGGTAAGCTCTACCAAAAGTGCCAATTATCCGCTCGAAGTGGCAAAAGGCATTTACTTGAGTACCAGCTTTCAGGATACCGTGATGAAAAAGATTGCCGACTCGCGTGTAAAGCCACGTGGAGGATACGCCTACAGTTGCATCAACTTTATCTTGTTGCAAAAGATTGTAGAACGTCAAACCGGCAAGTCGCTCGATCGCTATGTCGGCGATGCTATCTTTGCACCGCTTGGTGCTTATACTACCATGTATAATCCCTGCACTAAACTAGATACGTCCTTAATTGTTCCATCTACGGAGGATGGTTTTCTCCGCAAACAAGTATTGCGAGGGTATGTGCACGACGAAGCGGCTGCTTTTCAGGGAGGTGTTTCGGGAAATGCCGGATTATTCTCGTCGGCCGGAGACCTGGCAAAGCTGTTGCAGCTTTATCTCAACGAAGGTACTTACGGAGGAGAGACGTTGCTAAGCAAACAAACCACGCACATGTTTACCCATTCGAAGAGTAAGACATGTCGCCGCGGACTCGGTTTCGACAAACCCGATATGAACAATAAGCGTAGCTCACCAACGGGCGAAAAAGCTCCGGCTTCGGTGTATGGTCATACGGGATTCACAGGAACCTGTTTTTGGGTAGATCCCGACAATGATCTGATTTATATCTTTCTAAGCAATAGATTGATGCCCGATCGGGTCAATAATAAACTCTCGTCGATGGACATTCGTACTCGCATACAAGATACGATATACGATGCAATGCGATAATAGAGCAGAATATAAATATTAGAGAAAACAACAATAAGAGAGTATAAACTTAAATCACTTACGGATATGCTATTTGGACATGGAGACGACTTCTACAATGCTCCCGTTGAAATCACGAGCAACTACAGCTCTAACGTATGGAGAGGAGTCAATCTTGAAAAACTAAAACAACACCTCGAGTTGCAACTCGATAAGATTTCTTTTTATCCAGAACCGGATGCTTCGTCGCTACGCAAACTACTTGCCCGACGCAACGAAATATCGGAAGATAATGTAATCTTTTGCAACGGTTCTGTCGATGCTATTTACCTCATTGCCATGGCTTGGCGCGGATCGCGTTCGTTGGTAGCCATCCCTACCTTTACCGAATACGAAGATGCTTGTAAGCTACACGACCACGAAGTAGACTTCTGTTTCTACGACGACTTGGCCGAACTTCCTTTCGAGCACATCGACATTTGCTGGCTTTCTAATCCGAATGCTGCAAACGGTAAAATGCTTAAACGCAACGAGCTACTCAAGCTTATCGCGGCTCATCCGGAAGTAAAATTTGTGGTAGATCAGTCTAATCTAGCGTTTACGATCGAAGACGGACTGAAGCATTCGGATATCAAGAATCACCCGAACTTAATCTTGATCTACTCTTTATCTAAACCTTATGGAATACCAGGTTTGCGTGCCGGATACCTCGTGGCACGTGAAGAGTTTGTTTCACATATCAACCGTTATAAAATTCCATGGTCTGTCAATACCTTGGCTATCGAAGCCAGCAAGTATGTATTGATACACCCGGCACAGTTTACATTGCCTATTCGCAAATGGCTTCGCGATACTTCCGAGTTTATTTATCAATTGAGTAAACTCGACAACGTAGAGGTAGATCATTCGGTTACAACTTACTTCATTCTGAATTTGAAGAAAGGTACGGCCGGAGCTTTGAAACAGTTTATGTTGGAGCAAGGAGTCTTGATTCGCGATGCATCGAATATTCGTGGACTTGACGAAACTGCGGTACGTCTTTTTACACAATCGACAGAGCAAAATCAAAAATTTGTGGAGTTGTTGTCGCAATGGCTAAGCGAGCAAGGAGACGAATAGTTCTTTTGTAAAGTATTGATTTTACGATAAAAGGCGATAGAGGGTAGTACTCTCTTTCGCCTTTCATTGTATATAAACGGTTTGTAATTGTATATTTTTGTTTTATCTTGCAGCGTGTTTTAAGTATTATACCAATATAGGAAGTTTCGTTTCAAAGCAATCCATATGCACAGATTTTATCTAATCCTTATATATATCCTTTGTATATCGTGTAGCCGCAATGCTACAATTATGCCCGAATTAAGACAAGCGGAAGCCCTTATGCAATCTACTCCGGATAGCGCACTTGCTATCTTAAATGCAATTCCGGCTCCGGAAAAGATGTCTTCGCTCAATTACAATACATGGAATCTTTTGATTACCCAAGCCGAAAATAAAAGCAGAATCAAGGCAACGTCTGATGAACGCATCCAAGAAGCACGTTCGTATTTCGAACGAACAAACAACGTATTGCGTAAAGCTCAATGTAGTTTCTACGCCGGTCAGGTAGCCTTGGATCTGAATAATCCGGATAGTGCTGTGGTTGGTTATCTTCGTGCAATCGATTTGCTAGAAGGTACGAATCACCACGAACTGCGAGGACTTGCTTATCATTATTGGGGTAATCTAAATCAGAAATTTAACGATGAAGAGAAGGCTAAATCTGCATTTAAGCAAGCACTGGTTCATTACGATATAAATGGAAATAAAACGTATAAGGTTTATGCCCTACGTGATCTTGCACGGGTGTTTTATAATCTAAAGCAGCGAGATAGTGCTTATGTATATTATAACTTAGCTGTAAAAGAGTCTGTTCAGATCAACGATTCGCTACTGATTTCGAGTATATACAACTCATTGGCGAGCTACCACAAAGCAATAGGTAGCTACGATTCAAGTATGCACTATGTGCGCACATCTATCCGATATAATACAAATCCGGCTTTTATTGATGGGAATTATTTAATTATCGGAAGACT
The DNA here is from genome assembly GCA_947074265.1 of uncultured Porphyromonadaceae bacterium. GTDB lineage: Bacteria > Bacteroidota > Bacteroidia > Bacteroidales > CAMTPD01 > UBA12018. Next base: position 713 of record CAMTPD010000178.1, on the reverse strand, counting down.
ATTCATGCAGATGAATCAACTCGATTCGGCTCGTGTGTATTTAGAGCATGCACAGAATTCGCCCAATTTAAATACACAAATCGGAGCCTCTAAGGAGTTGTCGAATTATTACAACAGATTAGGCGATTCGGAAAATGAATGTGTAGTACTTCGAAAATACATAAAATCGAAAGTAAAACAAGTAGACCTGTTTCAGCAGTCGAAGATTAAAGAAATAGAAGCGTTGTATGATAATGAGCGTTTGCAAAAAGAAAAATTACAAACGGAAAAAGATAATCTACGTCTATTGACGATTGCCTCTTTATCAACATTGTTGTTTCTAAGTGCCTTTGTGCTGTTGACCGTTGTGATACATAATAGAAAGGAAAAGCTAGAGCAGTTAAAGTTACAGCTGAAGGAGCGTGATGAACGCATTTCAGAAAATGAAACAAAGATCAAAGAGATCGCACAGCACTTATCTGTTATCAAAACAAATCAAGAAAGACAGTTTAGCGAAGCAGAGCAATCGTCGATTCAGTTTCTACAAGCAGAACGCGATCGACTAGATGCCGAAAATCGTGTTTTGTTGCAAAAGAGTGAAGACGATTTAAAGCGGTATAAAGCATTGCGAAAAAGTAATAAGAAACTCTCCGAACGTTTGATCGAAACGCCAGATCTGCATCAAATGATCGAAGATTACAATGGCGACAATCGTACATTAGATCTTATCCGTT
>CAMTPD010000177.1 GCA_947074265.1 uncultured Porphyromonadaceae bacterium | reverse complement strand
TTTGTAAACGGTGTCTTTGCCCATTGCGTAGTTTTGGCTTTGTCGGTATCGAAATGCGGGGTTGTCTATGGGGTCGGGCTTCGGGATTTCGATTGTTTGCTGTTTGGGTGCGTTGTATTCGTTTTCTCCGAAATACTGTACGCCCAGTTCGTTTTCGAGTAGTGTAACAACGGCATAGATGCTACCCTTGTCTCCTCCGCTCAAGATGCGCAGTACGTTGTCATTCGTGGAGATGATAAATCCGTCTTCTTTTAGCTGACTTGTAATGGCTTTGTTGCTTGCTAACTGTGGGTTTGCGGCAGATCCGATGGCAATGTCATTCTTTTTTGCCGTTGTGTTCTTTACAATGGGTATTTGTGTGCCGCTTACTCTTTGTACGAAGTCTTGCAGTAAATTCGCTGCTTTCATATCAGTAGAGTCATTTCCTGCTACAACGATACGCGATGTTGGTTTGCTGTTTTTTACGAGTTGTACTTGTGAGAAACAAGATTGACTCATTAAGAAACCTCCAGCAAAGAGGGTTCCTATCAAGATTTGATGTTTCATGGATCAGATTGGTTTAGTTCAATAACTCAAATGTAGGAATACTTTCTTTTTATTCACAGGAAATAAATGAAAAACGGCCTGTTGCTCGAAAGAAAGAGTAACAGGCCGTCGCTTTTATGAATAGTAAGATCGAAAAGTAATAACTTAGAACATGAACTTGAATGCTTCTGATTCGTGCAATTGTTTTGAGCATTCGCCGGAGTAAAACTCGCCATGGCAAAGCGTGAGCTTTAGAATTGGAGCTCCTTCTTCAAAGTTTAATTTGCGAAGATCAATCCAGAATATATTCGGTGTGATTGTGGATTCGAAGTAATATACTTTGTGCTTTTGCTCTGCGACTGTGCGCCAGCGCGTAGATGAAATATGGGGCTGGTCTGGTGTAGACAGGCCTAAGGGTACCGAAACATTGCGCATTACACTGAATACTCCTGCTACTGCCAACGATGGATTGTCGGTATGAACAATGGAGTTGATGTAGAATGATGCCCGTACAAAGCGGTCGGTAGGACGGTTGGTACCGGGAAGCATTACTAATCCTCCGATTTGCTTCCAATATTCATTGAGTGTAATTTGCTTGCGATAAATAGGGGAGTTGGTCATTACTTGATACTCTTTACCTTCATGTATCACGAGTTTACCTTCGATGTACTCGAAGATTGCAGCATTACCTGTAGGGTCGGAGATGGCAAGGTGTAATGTTGATAGTTCACCGTTAGGCATTTGCGGCGCATGAATACGAAACGTTTCTTTTTTCAGCTCTTGCACTGCTTCGCTTACGGTTGCAAAGTTGTCGAGTACATATTGGGTCCAAATGCTGATTCCCATAACTGGTCTTGTATCATTTGGCCGAGTGTACTCCGATTCGGTGAGGTAAAGTAGGTTTGCAACAAGCCCTGCTTCATTCATACCGTCGGCTGTGCCAATGTCATATCCTGCGGCAATCACGCTTCCGTATTTTGCCTTCCATTCGATAGTTGGGCCGTTGTCAGCCCCCGATCGTTGTATACCCCGAGGAAATACATAGATGTTGGATCGAAGATCTTCTTTCCAATCCATTGATCGACCAGTGATAATCAAATTATTTAGTCCATGATAAACAGCTCTTGTACACATAGCGCAAATGCTTTTTGTTGATTATATAACAAAAACATCTATAGAATCTTTTTGTTTCATGAAGTTTGCTTAAAAAGATACTTTCATCGGAGTATTCTTTTCGTCTCGAGATGTACACAGAATCTATTTATTTCAAGAATATCTTTTCGTGGTGAAAGGGAATGAGAAGAGTGGTGTTTGTTAGAATTTGTATCAGGCATGTGAAATGGTTTTGATTATCGATGCAATTGTTTTAGGGATTGTCTGAAATGGATGAGCAGGTTTATTTTATGAAACAATTGCTTAATTAGGTGGTGATGGTTGTACTGAACAAAAAATGAGCTCTTGACTAAATATAACGATTGATTTGTTGAAGCTTTATAAGAAATGTGTAATAGACGAAAAGTGTAAACACTTGGCGAATATAGTTGTTGCTATTGTCTGAAATAGGATAAAAATGAGTGGTTGAAAATAAAAATAAGGTCTAAAAAGTTTGTTTTTTAGGTAATGATTTGAATTCTGGAAAGAGTCTGGAATTTCATAAGTGTTTATTGTGTAGTGTTTTAGGTATTTGTTTAGTGGTTGTGTTTTTTTTGAACTTTTGAGCAGTTGAACTTTTGAGTCAGTTCTTTATTTGCATAAATGAAAGGTTGTTTTTTAGACTAATAATTGCTTTTATATTTGCAGTGTCATCAACAGAGAAGATGGCAAAAATTATAGAACAGGATTACAAACCATTATATTTATAATGTTATGAACGCGCAACAATTTCAACAAAAATTAATGAGTTTACAAGGTAATATGATGAGTTTTGCTTTGACTCTCACTGCAAACAGAGATGATGCAGAGGACTTACTTCAAGACACAACATTAAAGGCTCTAGATAATCAAGAGAAGTTTGTTGATAATGTAAACTTTAAAGGATGGGTGTTGACAATCATGCGTCATACTTTCATTAATAACTATCATAAAGTATTGCGTACGCAGACAGTTGTTGACCAAGATATTGATTTATATAACCTGAATGTTACGACCGAAACAGGTTTTGAATCTCCTGATGGTGCTTATGCTATGAACGAGATTACGAAAGCAATCAATAACTTGAATGATGAATTGAAGATTCCTTTTTCAATGTTTCTTACAGGTTACAAATACAATGAGATTGCAGATAGATTAGATTTGCCACTGGGTACAATTAAAAGTAGAATCTTTTTTGCCCGTAAAACACTTCAAGGGAAACTAAAAGATTTTAGATAAGTAATACCAAAAGGAAAAAGAGTCTTGTATTGTATGCAGGGCTCTTTTTCCTTTTATATAGATATTGCTCTGTGTAAATGTAGAAGTATTTATATCTTAATAACGATTGTATCTATTTGGTTGTCGTAAATAAGAAAGTCCTATCACCTTTTATCTAATTAAAAGGTGATAGGACTTTCTTATTATTCTTAGCTTTTGTAATGATCAATGATAATTCTGCCTTCGAATACAAATCATCATCTGTTATTAGATAGATCGAGTTGTTCTTTTAGACAACGCTTTGATGGAACAGAGATTTATTTATTTATAATAGTTCCTTCTTCGTTAATTGAGAGATTAACTTCTACTCCATGATCATTTTCAAGTTCAAAAAGATATTGTGCTATTGTATTCGGTTGTATTCTATATTTAAGATCGTCGATCTTATAATTTGCATAATCAGTTTTTTTGAACTCTGTAACGACTGTATCCGGTAATTGATTAAATGTAATATCCCATTGAGTGTATAACCATTGATTGTTTTTATTAAACATCATTTCGATAGGTTGTTTGTCGTTGATTAGATCTATCTCAATGTTATCATACACTTTTTCAGTATCAATGATTTTAGCATTTGGGTAATTGCTATGTATGAACGCGGTAATTGCTTCTGGTAGAATAACTGGCTCTAATTTCTGACTGTCTAATTCTGGTTCTTCTTTTATTAATAGACCAGTTTCAGCGTAGAATAGACTCATTTCATTTTTATTTCCCTCGTTTTTAACTTCTATAATGTATAAGTTATCCATATCAAGACGCTCTTGAATCTTGACATCATCAATTTTCCAACCTAAGTATTTGCTTTCATTAAATGAAGTTTGGATTGCTTGTGGTAATTTGTCAAACTTTACTTCATATTCTGTCAGTAGCCATTTTCCATCTTTATCATACCATGCTTCTGCATCCTTTATTCCCGGCTTATCAAATTCAACAACATAATAAGCGTTCTTCATTTTCCACTCAACATCTTTAACGCCCGGATATTGCTTGTCAAATGCTGTTTGTACTGCTTGGTTGTCTGTCTTTTTGTCTTTATCTGTGCATGAGAAGTTTCCAATTAATAAGGAGCATGCTAAAGTGAATAAGATACTTTTCGATTTCATAGCTTTAAGTTATTCTTTAGATTGTGTAATTATTTGCAGATATAATTCTGATTTCTATTATTGATAAATAACACTGTGCATGTTTTATTGTTTTAATAAATACATATAATAATCTGCAGTGTTACTTAATAAAGAATGACGGTAAAAGCATAAACTTCTATTCTCTACATATTTACTTTGGTTGGTTGTCGTTGCAGATATCAGAAGATTTAAGGTGAATGCTTTGTATAATAAGATTGTGATGGGATAATGTATAGAGTGTGGAGATATTCGTCTTAAAATAGTATTCTGTATTTATTCCTACTTGGAATTCTAGCTGTGGTTAAAATGAATAGTTTTAGAAACAGATATAGCGTTATACACGTATATCATGTACTTGAAGATATGAATAATCGTTACTCATATTAAACTACGTTGTCGTTATGTGTAACTGCTAAATATTATTTTGCGTACTTCTTGCTTTCGATTGGATAGATTACATCGTAATTGCTTTCAATTAATCCAGAAGCATGACTTTTGCAACTCTTTAATTTCAACTCTCGTTCTTTTGGAGAGTTTGGGAATAATAGAACTCCTTTGCCTAAGATAACTGGTGCAATAAACAATGTTATATCATCAATTAATTTATGGTCTAACATCAGACTTATTATTTCACCTCCACCGACAAGCCAAATATCGTTTTTAGAGTCCTCTTTAAGCTGCTTGATTACCTCAATAGCATCAGAATATATAAATTCAATGTTGTCATCAACTTTTGGAGTGTTCGTGTTGCGAGTTATAATATACGAGTGTTTGTCCTTATAGGGCCATTCAATACCGAAGCCAATTACTTCTCTATATGTATTTCCTCCCATAACAATTGAATCAATGGTTTTGTAGAAATCTTCAAACCCATAATCATTATGTTCGGAATCAGCCAATTTATCTAGCCATTCTAACCCGCCATCTAATGATGCAATAAAACCATCAAGTGTGCAAGCAATATATAATCGAAGTTTTCCCATTAAAATATAGATATTAAACT